>JBBWZU010000075.1:0-4314 GCA_039649225.1 Hyphomicrobiales bacterium
GCGTCCGTGGCGCGCCCCTCTGCCGAGGAGGCGCGCGAGACATTCGCGGCACGGCGGGCGATCGAAGCCGCGATTGTGCGCATGGTGGCGGAGAATTTCGAACCGAAGCAGAAGACCATTCTGGCAAGGCATATCGCGAAGGAGACCGACGCGGAAGCCAAGCGCGATCCCGCCGAGATGACCCGTCTGTCGGGCGAGTTTCATCTGCTGCTCGCCGAAATGGCGGGCAATCGCACGCTGCAGCGGTTCCTGCGCGAATTGATCACGCGCGAGTCGCTGGTGATCCTCGCCTACGAGAAGCCCGGCAAACCAAGCTGCTCCAATCACGAGCATCGGTTGATCCTCGATGCGCTGGTGCGCCGGGATGCCGTCAAGGCGGCGAAACTGATGCTGCAGCACCTGGAGAACGTCGAGGACCGGCTCGACATCGGTCGCGATGTGCGCCCTCCAGTGGATCTGAAGCGATTGTTCGCGGGCCGTTAGCGAACCCCATACCCCGCGATCGCCACATCCGCGATATCGCCCGCCCGCGTGGCCCAAATGCGCGCGCGATGCTTTGCAATATGCGCGAACGCACGCCGCAAATGCCGCAGGCGATGCGGCTGGCCGCTGACATGCGGATGCAGCGAAACCGGGCACACCAGCGCGGTGCCGCTCGCCTGCGCCAGCATTTCGTCGAACTGATCGATGATGAGATCGGCGAAATTCTCCGCCGTCATCCGGCGCACCACGATGGCATTCGCGTCGTTCGCTTCCTGCGGATACGGAACTGACAGCAGCGGCCCGGCGCGCGTCGCGAGCGCGACCGGCCGATCATCGTGGCACCAGTCGAGCACGTAGTCATAGCCGGCTTCCTTCAGGAGATCGGGCGTGACGTCGCTCTCGGATATCCACGGCGCGAGCCAGCCGCTCGGACGCTTGCCTTCGTGCTCTGTGATCTCGGCCGTCGCTTCGGCGATCAGCGCGCGTTCCTGTGCCTCAGGCAATTGCCCTTGCCGCTCCGCATTGGTGCGGCCATGCGCGGTGATCTCGCAGCCTGCTGCGCGGAACGCCGCGATCAGTTCCGGGCAGAATTCATAGATCCGCGAATTCACCAGCACGGTCAGCGGCAATTCGAGCGATTGGCAAAGCTCAAGAATACGCCAGGCGCCGACGCGATTGCCGTAGTCGAGCCAGGAGTAGTTCAGCACATCTGGCGCAGGCGATTCGGGCACCAACTCGTCGAGCATGCCCTCGCCGAACCCGTAGGCTTCCAGGTTAAGCGCGACGTAAACCGCGAGCCCTTCGCCTTGCGGCCAGCGGAACGGTGGCGCCTTGGTGATCGGCCAATAAGGATAGCGCCCATGCTGGCGAAGCGGCGCGCGGATCGGCCCCAGGATATTCACGGCTGTCGGCTCCTCGACGGATGAGCACGGGATCGTCGGCGCGGCGTCACAATGCCGCAAGCCTAAATTCATCGCATGATTGCTTACAATCTAATCTAGGATTGTCGACAATCCTAGCGCATGCTGGCGACACTTGCCGGGTTGCCGCCCCAAAGCCAGCGATGGCGAGGGCCTTAAGGGAGACCAGCATGACCATGGAATTCGACCGCCGTAGCCTCTTACAAGCAGGCGCACTCGCCGGCGCAACGTTCACGGCAGCGGCCACGCCCGCCAGCGCGCAGCACGCGCCGGCCAAGCTCTCGACCCACGCGCTCGACATGTATTCGGGCAAGCAGGCCGCCGGTATCCGTATCGACTTCTCCAGGAAGGAGGGGGATGTCTGGAAACTGATCAAGACCGTGCGCGCGGACGAGAACGGCCGCGTCGGCGAACAGCTCATGAGCGCCGAGACCATGGCGGTTGGGCGCTATGAGCTGCTGTTCTATGTCGAGGAATATTACAAGACAGCCGGCGTGAAGCTCTCCGATCCGGCCTATCTCGATACCGTGCCGGTGCGCATCGCGATTTTCGATGCCAAGCAGTCGTACCACGTGCCGCTCTACTTCTCGCCGTGGAGCATCCTCAGCTATCGCGGCTCTTAAGGGAGGCGACAATGACGTCAGAGACAATGAACCGGCGAGACGTTCTGGGTGCCGCCGCAGTTGTGGCGGCTGCGGCCGTTGTGGGTGCCGACGAAGCCGCGGCGCAGCCTGCGGGCGGGCGCATGACGGTGCACGTACTGGATCTTTTCTCGGGAACACCGGCGAATGGTGTGAAGGTCGATCTCTTCACCAAGAAGGGTGACGAGCAGAAGCTGGTGAAATCCGTCACGACGGGCGTGAGCGGGCGGCCGGATTCCGGTCCGCTGCTTGCAGGCGAAACGTTCGCGCCGGGGCGCTACGTCATCGCGTTCGAACTGTCGGATTACTTCAAGGGCGTCGACAAATCTTTGCCGGCGAACTTCTTCCGCCGGGTGTCGATGGAATTCGAAGTGACCGACGCCAAGATACCGCATCACATTCCGCTGCAGTGCACAGCCTGGACGCAGGCCTGCTCGGTTCTGCCGGGTTGAGCTGATGCCCTCCTGTTGATTGTCACGGCGGCATGGATGTTGCTTAAGACAGGATTGACTGCGTGCAGCTTGCTATCGGGTGCCCCGTGACAGACAGCAACACGAGCCAAGGCCGGGCGCCGCGGCAGCCAGAGGAGTGAATATGCTCAAGTTCTACAGTGGAATGATTGCGGCTTGCGTGCTGTTCGCGCTCGGCGGGACAAGCGTCTCGGCACAAGAGCCGGTGAAGCTGCGCATCATGGGAATGCCGCTCTCGACCGGCAACATTCTCAAGAACAAGGAGCAGCCGTTTTTCGAGAAGCCGAGTGAGAATATCGGCTTTCCGATCGACGCCGACTACAAGCCGCTCGATTCGACCGGCATCAAGGAATTCGAGCAACTGCGCATCATGCGCCAAGGTCTGTTCGACATCATCGCGCTGCGGCTCGGCCAAGTGTCGCGCGACGAGCCGACCATTCTCGGTCTCGACCTTGTCGGTCTGAGCCCCGACTACGAAGTCGGACGCAAGGTCGTCGATGCCTACATCGATCAGGTCGATGCACGGCTGCAAAAGCAGTTCAACGCCAAGCTCCTCGCCGTGTGGCCGTTCGGTCCGCAGATCCTGTTCTGCAAGCCGGCGATCAAGGGCTTTTCGGACTTGAAGGGCCTCAAGGTCCGCATCCTCGATGGCGTGATGGCGAAGTTCATCGAGAAAGTCGGCGGCACGCCGGTGACGATGGCATTCGGCGAAGTCTCACAAGGCCTCTCGCTCGGCACCATTGATTGCGCCGTGACCGGTCCTTCGTCGGCGAACTCGGCCGGCTGGCCCGAGGTTGCAACGCACGTCTACCCGCTCGGTCTGCAGATGGCGGTGCAGGGTTACGCCATTCATCTCACCGCCTGGAACAAGCTGACGCCGGACCAGCAAAAGAAACTCCAGACCGGCATCAAGAAGCTCTCCGACGACATCTGGATCTACTCCAAGACGCTGTGGGACGATGCGATGAACTGCAATGCCGGCAAGGACCCCTGCACCACGGGCAAGAAGTTCAATCTGACCACCGTTCCAGTGCTGTCGGCCGATCTTGAGATCGTGAAATCCGCCGTGCGCGAAATTTCCTATCCGGCCTGGTCCGAGGCCTGCGACAAGGTCAATCCAGGCTGCTCGGAAGGTTGGAAGAAGGCCGTCGGTCCGCTCATCGGCATGAAATAGCGCTCGGTCGAAGGCCGCGCCGGTGAAGAAACTGGAATCCCTTGCGGCATCGATTTTCGGTCTCGCATTTCTTGTGCTCGCGATTGCGGTCACGATCGAGACCATCATGCGCAAGGTGTTCAACCAATCGCTCCAGGGCGTCGACGAACTTGGCGGATATATTCTGGCGTTGGCGGGCGCGCTGAGCTTCTCGGTCGCGCTCGTCGCCCGCGCGCATATCCGCATTGACATCGTGCATGAGCATCTGCCGCGCATGTTACGCATTCCGCTGAACCTGCTTGCCAGCCTCTCGATCCTCGCCTGCGCGCTCGCGCTGCTGCGCATGGCGTGGTTCGCCTACGACGAATCCGCGGCGCTCGGCGCGACTGCGCAAACGCCCTGGGCAACGCCGTTGAAATATCCGCAAGCGCTCTGGGTCGCGGCGCTTGTGCCCTTTCTTGTCGTCTGCGCGGTCGAGGTGTTCCGGGTCGTCGCACTGCTCGCAAAGGGCGACCTGCGCGAGGTCGACCGCGCGTATGGACCGCGCACCGCGCAGGACGAGCTCGACGACGAGCTTGAGGACATGAAAGCACGTGGCATCACCGCCGATGCGTTGCCGAAAGGCGACGCGCCATGAGCATGATTTC
>JBBWZU010000097.1:0-2753 GCA_039649225.1 Hyphomicrobiales bacterium
TCGAGCCGCGTTGCGATCTCCTCCATCACCGGACGATCGGTCCACATCGACTTGCCGAGGTCGAGGGTCGCAAGGCCGACCATCCAGTCCTTGAACTGGTAGAGCAGCGGCTTGTCGAGGCCCAGCCGATGACGCTCCATGTCGAGCGTTGCCTGGCTGACGTTGCCGCCGTCGCCGCGCAGCTTCACCTCGACCACGTCGCCCGGGATGACGCGCAGCATGAAGAACACCAGCACCGCCACGCCGAGCAGCGTCGGGATCATCATCAGGATGCGATTGAGCGTGTAGCGGAGCATTGGCTCGTTTCTAATTCATCTGCCGCGATCCATCCTTCGAGACGCGGCCTTCGGCCGCTCCTCAGGATGAGGTCGCTGGGATAGAGCCCTCATCCTGAGGAGGCAGCGAAGCTGCCGTCTCGAAGGACGAGGGCGTGCTTCATCAACTCACTGATTCAACCACACCTCGGCCAGATCCTGTCCGAGATTATGGCTCGGCGACATTTTCCAGCCCATCACGGCCTTGTTGGTCGGCACGATGCGGTACCACCACAACAGCGTCTCCTGGTAGGCCTGCTCGTACAGCCGCTTTTCGAACGCCGCCACCAGCGCCTTGCGCTTGACCGGATCGCGCTCGCGGACGTGATCGTCATAGAGCTTGTCGAGCTCCGGGTCCTTCGAGCGCGACATGTTCTGCGGCGCACGGTCGCGCGACAGGAATTTGGCGAGCGCCAATGTGGAGTCGTCCATGAACAGGTTGGAGAAGTCGATCGCGACGTCGAAATTGCCGCTCGTCATCGCCGCAATATAGGGCGAGGTGTCGGACTGCTTGTGCTCCACTTCGACGCCGATCTGGCGCCACTGGTCGACCAGGAAGATTCCGGCCGGCGTATAGGGCATCGCGAGGTTGCGATTCCAGAGCTGGAACTTCAGGTTCGGCACGCCGGCTTCGGCGAGCAGTTTTTTGGCCTCTTCGCGCGCCGCCTTGATGTCGCGCGAGAAGCCCGGCAGCTTGGCCAGATCCTCCGGCGAGGTCGCGAGCGGCGAGCCGGGGCGCACGACGCCGCCGACCGAGCGCAAGGTCGAGATGCGCGAGAGGCCTTGGCTGCCGCCCCAGCGGTCGATCGACATCAACAGCGCCTTGCGCACGCGCACGTCGTCGAACGGCTTCTTCTCGGTGTTGAAGACGACCAGCAGATTGAGGGTCCAGCTCGATTCCTCGATGCGGATCTTGTCGCCCATCGCCTGCACCAGGCGATCGCGCTCGGCCGGCGAGATGCCGCGGAATTCCGCCATCACCTGTCCGCCCTGCAGCGCGTTGAGCATGGCGGCGGCCTGCAGCGTGAAAATGCCCTTGAAGCCGTCGAGATAGGGCAGGTCCTTGCGGAAATAGGTCTCGTTGCGCTTGCCCGAAACGTAAGAGCCCTTGACGTGCTCGACGAAGATGAACGGCCCGGTGCCGTTGACCTTGGTCTTCGGTCCGTTCGGATCGGCGGCAAGATCCTTGGCCGAATAGATCGTGTTCCACGGGCTTGCGAAATGCTCGAGCATTGCGGCATTCACCGCCTTCATCTTGAAGACGACGGTGAGCGGATCCGGCGTCTCGATCGTTGCGATATCCGCAAACGTCGCCTGGCGGACCGAGACCACGCCGGCCGGCGGATTGCGCAGCCGATCGTAGGTCGCCTTCACGTCCTCGGCGGTCAGGTCCTGCCCGTTGTGGAATTTCACGCCGGGATGAAGCTTGAACGTGTAGGTCAGCAGGTCGGGCGCGACGGTCCATGAATCCGCAAGGTCGCCCGTCACTTCCGGATACTTGTCGAGGTTGAACCGCAACAGCGTCGAATAGAACGGCGCCGAGAAGTCGAGCGTCGCGTAAGTGTCGCTGCCGTGCGGATCATAATGCGGCGTCTCGGCACTGATCGCGAATTGCAGCGTGCCGCCTTTCTTGGGAGCCTGTGCGTGTACGTCCGACACGGCTCCGCTGAGCGCGAACGCTGCCGCGCCGATCAATCCCCACAATGCTTTTATCATTTTACCTTCTCCGGCCTGCTTTTTGTCGCGTCGCCCCCGCGAAAGCGCAGTCATACTTTATGGCAAGCCACCATGCGGCTTGATTTTAACGTCCGTAATACTGGAATTTCCCGTCGGCATTCCTCGCCGGCGATCGGACAGCGCGTATGGAACACGCAGCCACTTGGCGGGGTCAAGGGTGAGGGGATTTCGCCGCGGAGCGCGCGCGGCGCCCGGGCGCGCTCGACCTTCGGATCGGGCACTGGCGCAGCGTCAAGCAGGGCCTTGGTGTAGGGGTGCAACGGGCTGGCGTAGAGCGCGTCGCGGTCGGCAAGTTCCATCACGCGCCCGAGATACATCACGGCGACGCGGTCCGAGATGTGGCGCACGACCGCCAGATCATGCGCGATGAACAGGAAGCTCAGGCCGAGCCGGTCCTGCAGGTCCTCCAGCAGGTTGATGATCTGCCCCTGGATCGACACGTCGAGCGCAGACACCGGCTCGTCGCAAACGATGAAAGTCGGCTCCAGCGCAAGCGCGCGCGCGATGCCGACGCGCTGGCGCTGTCCGCCCGAGAGCTCGTGTGGATAGCGCTCGGCCATATAGGGAAACAGGCCGACCTGCGTGAGCAGTTCCTCGACGCGGACGGTTTGCTCTTTGGAGTCCTTCACCAGTTTGTAGACGCTCAGCGGCTCGCCGATGATCTGGCCGATCGTCATGCGCGGATTGAGCGAGGAATAAGGG
>JBBWZU010000120.1:0-38032 GCA_039649225.1 Hyphomicrobiales bacterium
GAGCCGACTTCCACCATCATCCGAAAGGCCTGGCCGAGGAGGAAATCCCCCACCAGTACGCTGGCCTCATTGCCCCAGAGCATGCGAGCCGCGATCTTGCCCCGCCGCAAGTCGCTCTCGTCGACGACATCGTCATGCAGCAGGGTCGCGGTATGCATGAACTCGACCGCCGCGGCGAGCTTGACGTGGCCATCGCCCGGATAGCCGGTCAGCCGCGCCATTGCGAGAGTGAGCATCGGCCGCAGCCGCTTGCCGCCCGAATTGATCAGATGGTTGGCGACCTCGGGGATCATGGTTACATCGGACCCGGTTCGCGACAGAATCACGCCATTGACGCGTTCCATGTCGGCGGTCGCGAGTTCGACCAGGCGGTCGATCGAGGCCGGGGGCTGAGTTTCGAACGGGATGACGACGGCCACGCAAGGCTCCAGGCAGTGAGGACGCGCGAGCATAGAAACGCTATTGTGGAGCGGCAAGTGCGCGATTGCCGAAGTGATGAATGATTCGAAAGTGTCGGACTTTGGACCGGGGAAGCGATGCTGACGACTGATGCGATCGCCGTTGGGCCTGGCGAGGCGCACAGCCTGGACCGCCTGCGGGTGGCGGTGCTGGTGCCATGTTACAACGAAGAGGCCGCGATCGCCGACGTGGTGCGGGCGTTTCGCTCCGAATTGCCCGATGCGGTCGTATATGTCTACGATAACAACTCAACCGATAAAACCATCGATGCGGCCCGGGCCGCGGGCGCGGTGGTCCGGCGCGAGACGCACCAGGGCAAGGGGTATGTGGTGCGGCGCATGTTCGCCGACGTCGACGCCGATATCTATCTGCTGGTCGATGGCGATGCGACCTATGACGCGCCGAGCGCCAAAGCCATGATCGCGCGCCTCGTGGACGAGCGTCTCGACATGGTGGTGGCGGCACGGGTTGACCGCGAGGAGGCAGCGTACCGGCGCGGCCACCGCACCGGCAACTGGCTTCTCACCGGCTTCGTGCAGCAGATTTTCGGGAGATCATTCACCGATATGCTGTCGGGCTACCGCGCCTTCTCCCGGCGCTTCGTAAAGTCGTTCCCGGTTCTCTCCGGCGGCTTCGAGATCGAGACCGAATTGACCATCCACGCCCTGGAGCTCGAGTTTCCGGTTGGTGAGGTGAGCACGCCTTATTATGCGCGACCCGCGGGCTCGGCATCCAAGCTCAACACCTGGCGCGACGGTTTCCGCATTCTGCTGAGCATCCTGCACATCTACCGCGCGGAGCGTCCGCTGCCGTTCTTTACAGTGATCGGCATGGCTCTCGCCTTCGTGGCGATCGGGCTCGCGATCCCGATCGTGATCACGTTCGTGCAGGAAGGAATCGTTCCGCGCTTTCCAACCGCGATCCTGTCGACCGGCCTGATGCTCGCGGCGCTGCTGGCATTCGCAAGCGGCCTCGTGCTCGATACCGTCACGCGCGGCCGGCGTGAAATCAAGCTGCTTGCCTATTTGCGCTACGGCGCACCGGGCGAGCCGGCGCGTGAGTAGGAGCCGATATGCGCGAAATCGTGCGGACCAATGATATCGTGCTGATCTCCGCCATCGAGGCGCTGTTCAACGGTGCCAATATTCATCACATGGTGCTCGATCAGAACATGAGCGTGCTGGAGGGCTCGCTTGGTCTGTTGCCGCGGCGCATTCTGGTCGAGGAGGACAATGTTGCGCGCGCGCGGCGTTTGCTGACCGATGCCGGCCTCGGGCACGAGCTGCGCCCCGATGGTGGCTGATGCAGAGACCACCGAAGACGCGGTGCTCGGAGGGCGGCTGACGCTGCGCCAGCCTCGGCGCGGGCATCGCTTCGGGCATGATGCGATCCTGCTGGCGGCGGCGACCGATGCCCGGCCAGGGGACACGGCGGTGGATCTCGGTGCGGGCGTTGGGGCTGCGGGGCTTGCGCTCGCTTATCGCGTGCCGCAGCTTGCCGTGACGCTGGTCGAGGTCGACCCGGTGCTGGCGGCTCTCGCCGGCGAGAACGCCGCACGGAACGCGCTGGGTGACCGCGTGCGGGTCGCTGTCCTCGACATGAACGCTGGCGGAGCGGATTTCGCCCGCGCCGGACTGCCGGGCGAATGTGCCGCGCATGTGCTGATGAATCCGCCGTTCAACGATCCGGTGCGGCAGAATGCCTCGCCGGATGCCGGCCGCCGTCACGCCCATAGGGCATCGGGCGACACGCTAGTTCGGTGGATCGGCCGGGCGGAGTCGCTGCTCGCTCGGTCCGGCACACTCACCATGATCTGGCGCGCGGGCGGGCTTGCCGATGTGCTGACTGCCGTTGCGGGATTCGGCGGCATTATGGTGCTGCCGATCCATCCAAAACCCGGGACTGCGGCGATCCGCGTCATCATTCGCGCCGTCAAAGGCAGTGCGGCGCCGCTCGCTCTTCTTCCCGCCTTGACGCTGAACGACGCCGACGGGAAGCCGAGTGTGGAGGCCGAGGCGATCCTGCGAAATGGCGCGTGCTTGAGGTCCAGCCCGTAAAGCCTGACGGACGAGACTCAGACCGAGGCGTCTTCGGCCTGGGATTTGGCGGTTTGGCGCGCGCCGATATGGGCCAGCATCGCAATGGTGGCGATCAGGAGATAGAGCAGATAGAGCTTCATGCGCGCACCCCAACTCGCTTCAAAAAAAGAGCTTTTGCTCGGCTCGAGTTCCTAGCTGCCTATGGTTAATGTTTTGCTTAAGGCTTGAGCCGCAGCCACGCGCATCATAAGACCTTGTTCATGGCTGACATTGGATTCCTTGAGAAAACCGTCAAGCTACTGCGGCCGGTCTTGCCGCGCCGCTTTCGCGGTGACGTGCCGGTCGTGCCGGTGGTGCGCTTGACCGGCGTCATCGGATTTTCCACGCCGTTGCGTCCCGGGCTCACTTTGTCGTCGATCGCCAAGCAGCTCGATCGCGCCTTCGCCTGGCCGCGCGCCCGCGCGGTCGCGCTCTCGATCAATTCACCGGGCGGATCGGCGGTGCAGTCGCATCTCGTGTTCCAGCGCATCTGCCAGCTCTCCGCCGAGAAAAAGCTGCCCGCGATCGCGTTCGTCGAGGATGTCGCGGCCTCTGGCGGCTACATGATCGCGTGCGCGGCCGATGAGATCGTCGCTGATCCGTCCTCGATCGTCGGATCGATCGGCGTGATCGGTGCGACGTTCGGTTTCGACAGGCTGATCGAGAAGATCGGCGTCGAACGGCGCATCTATACGTCCGGGCTGAACAAGGCGATGCTCGATCCGTTCTTGCCGGAAAATCCCGAGCACGTCGCGCGCCTCAAGACGATTCAGCAGGACATTCATACGAGCTTCATCGACCTGGTAAAATCGCGCCGCGGCGCAAAGCTCAACGGCGCCGATGGGGATTTGTTTTCCGGCGAATACTGGGCGGCACGCAAAGGCATTGAGTTCGGCCTGGTCGACCGGATCGGCGATCTGCGTTCGACCCTGCGCGAGCGCTACGGCGACAAGGTCGAGACGCCGCTGGTCGCCGCGAGCCGCAGCCTGTTCGGCCGCACCGCGCCCGGCGTCAGCGCGGAAATCGGCAACTTGCTGGAACGCCCGGCGTTGACCGACGAACTGATCTCATCGCTCGAAGCGCGCGCCCTGTGGGCGCGCTTCGGCCTGTGACGGGGAGGGCGCAATGCCGCCGGTGATCCTCTGGGCTCTTTGCGCGGTCGGCGCCGCGGTCGCGGGCCGCGTCCTGATCAGGGAATCCCGCCGTGTGAATGCCGAACTGCATCCCGACGTGCCGGAGCGCGACGAGCGCGCAACGGCGCGCACGCTCGAACGCGATCCGCGGACCGGTGTCTATCGGCCGAGGTGAAGCGCGCGCAGCGCCTCACGTCTCCGGCTTGATGTTCTTATCCTTGATCACCTTGCCCCAGCGCAGCAGCTCGCTTGCCAGCAATTCGGCGAGCTGCTCCGACGTGCCGGCGGCTGGGACCGCTCCGGCATCGATCAGCTTCTTGGCGGTTTCCGGATCCTTCAGCACCGCATTGATCGCGGCATTGAGCTTGGCGATCACCGGCGCGGGTGTCTTGGCCGGCGCGAACAGCGCGTACCAGTTATCCGCGTAAACATCCTTGATGCCTTGCTCATCGAGCGTCGGCACATTGGGCAGCACCGGCGCGCGGCTCTTCGATGCAACGCCGATCGGACGAAGCGTGCCGCCGATGATCTGAGGCATCAGCACCGGCAGGTCGGCGAACATTGCGTTGACCTGGCCGCCGATCACATCGGTGACGGCCGGCGCGGCGCCGCGATAGGGCACGTGCAGAATATCGGCGCCCGATGAGCCCTTGAACAACTCGAGCGCGAGATGCGGCGGGCTGCCGACGCCGGTCGAGGCGAGCGCGATCCCGTCTTTGTTCGACCTGGCCAGTGCGACCAGATCGGCCGCTGACTTGATCGGCGTGTCGGCCTTCACCACCAGAACTTCCATGGTGTTGACCACCAGGCTCACCGGCGCGAAGTCGCGGATCGGGCTATAAGGCAGGTCGGGACGCAGATGCGGGTTGATCACGACCGCGCCGGCAGTGGTGAGAAACAACGTGTAGCCGTCGGGCGCGGACTTCGCCACCGAATCGGCCCCGATCGCCGCATTGGCGCCGGGCTTGTTCTCGATGATCACCGCTTGGCCAAGCTCGCCCTTGAGCTTCTCGGCAACGAGGCGGCCAACGAAGTCGGTCGGGCCGCCGGCCGGGAAGGCGATTACCATCTTGATGGGGCGGGTGGGGTAATCCTGCGCCTGCGCGCTTGCGGCCATTGCGGCAAGCGCAAGGCCGGCCAGAAGTCGGGTCAGTCGCATGTGTTCTCCCATGAATTTGTCGGCGCAACCTTTACCGGCTGAATTGCCGGAGAGCTAGCGCTTGACCCTCCGATATCGTGGCGCATAGGGTCCGCGCGGCTTCGCCAAAACCATCAATTTTATCGAAACGGCCAATTTATGTCGGACAGCGACTTGCCCGCCCATATGCGACCGGAACGCTCGTTCCAGGGACTGATCCTGACGTTGCAGCGCTATTGGGCCGACCTCGGCTGCGTGGTGCTGCAGCCCTACGACATGGAAATGGGCGCCGGGACGTTTCATCCGGCGACCACGCTGCGTGCGCTCGGCCCTAAATCCTGGAAGGCCGCTTATGTGCAGCCCTCGCGCCGCCCAAAAGATGGGCGCTATGGCGAAAATCCGAACCGGCTGCAGCACTATTACCAATATCAGGTCATCCTGAAGCCTTCGCCGCCCGACTTGCAGGAGCTTTACCTTAAGTCGCTTTATGCCATCGGCATCGATCCGAAAATCCACGATCTGCGTTTCGTCGAGGACGATTGGGAGAGCCCGACGCTCGGTGCCTGGGGTCTCGGCTGGGAGTGCTGGTGCGACGGCATGGAGGTGTCGCAGTTCACCTACTTCCAGCAGGTCGCGGGCTTCGAGTGCCAGCCGGTCGCGGGTGAACTGACCTATGGATTGGAGCGGCTTGCCTGCTATCTGCAAGGCGTCGATCGCATCATGGACCTCAACTTCAACGGCCGCGAGGGGCCTGAGAAGGTCACCTATCGCGACATCTTCCTGCAGGCCGAGCAGGAATATTCGCGGCACAATTTCGAATATGCCGACACCGAGATGCTGTTTACGCAGTTCAAGATGGCCGAGGGGGCCTGCCGCAAATACCTCGATGATGGCTGGAAGGCGGGCCACAATTCCAAGCGCCATCTGATGGCGCTGCCGGCCTACGACCAGTGCATCAAGGCCAGCCATGTGTTCAATCTGCTCGATGCGCGCGGCGTGATCTCGGTCACCGAACGGCAGAGTTACATTCTGCGCGTGCGTGAACTCGCCAAGGCCTGCGGCGAGGCGTGGCTTGCGACCGAGGGCGGCGGCGTGGGGCTTTAATTGGCTGACCGAACGCCACCGTCATCATTCAGATTGAAGACTGAAAATCATGCCCGATCTCCTGCTTGAACTGTTCTCCGAGGAAATCCCCGCCCGCATGCAGGCGAAGGCGGCGGAGGACCTGAAAAAAATGGTCACCGACCGGCTGGTCGATGCCGGTCTGGTCTATGAGGGCGCGCGCGCCTTCGCGACGCCGCGGCGCCTCACGCTGTTCGTGCAGGGCATCCCGGCCAGGCAGCCGGATCTGAAGGAAGAAAAGAAAGGCCCGCGCGTCGGCGCGCCCGAGGGCGCGATCGCGGGCTTCCTCAAGGCCGTGGGCCTCGCCTCGATCGGCGAGGCCAATATCCAGAAAGATCCCAAGAAGGGCGACTTCTACGTCGCGCTCACCGAAAAGCCGGGCCGGCCGGCGATCGACGTGATCGGCGAATTCTTGCAGGTGGTGCTGCGCACGTTCCCGTGGCCCAAATCGATGCGCTGGGGCGAGGCCTCGGCGCAGCCCGGCAGCCTGGAGTGGGTGCGCCCGCTGCACGCGATCGTTGCGACCTTCGGTCCCGAAACCGAGGAGCCCGAGATCGTGCATGTGGCGACCGGCGGCATCACGTCCGGCAACACGACCTATGGCCATCGTTTTCTCTCGCCCGGGCCGATCAAGGTTCGCCACTTCGACGACTACGTGGCGTCGCTGGAAAAGGCCAAGGTCGTGCTCGATCCGGCGCGGCGCAAGGAGATCATCCTGAACGATGCGAAGAATCTCGCTTTTGCGCAGGGTTTCGAGTTGGTCGAGGATGAAGGGCTGCTCAACGAGGTCGCCGGGCTGGTCGAGTGGCCGGTCGTGCTGATGGGCCAATTCGAGGAATCCTTCCTCAAGATTCCCGACGAGGTGATCCGCGCCACCATTCGCATCAACCAGAAATGCTTTGTGCTGCGCGATTCCAAGACCGGCCGGCTCGCGAACCGCTTCATCCTGACCGCGAACATCGAAGCCGCCGATGGCGGCAAGGCGATCGTCGCCGGCAACGGCCGCGTGATCCGTGCGCGGCTCTCGGATGCAAAGTTCTTCTACGAGACCGATCTGAAGATCAGGCTTGAGGAGCGGCTGCCGAAATTCCGGGACATCGTCTTCCACGAGAAGCTTGGGTCCCAGGCCGAACGCATTGAACGCATTGCGCGGCTGGCGGCGGAGCTTGCGCCGCTGGTCGGCGCCGACGTCGAGAAGGCGAAGACCGCGGCACTGCTCGCCAAGACCGATCTCTTGACCGAAGTGGTCGGCGAATTCCCAGAAACTCAGGGCCTGATGGGGAAATACTACGCGCTGGCGCAGGGCGAGGACGCGAGCATCGCCGCGGCGATCGAGGAACACTACAAGCCGGCCGGACCGAACGATCGCGTGCCGACCGATCCGGTGAGCATCGCGGTCGCGCTCGCCGACAAGATCGACACGCTGGTCGGGTTCTGGGCGATCGACGAGAAGCCGACGGGCAGCAAGGACCCGTATGCGCTGAGGCGCGCCGCGCTGGGGGTTATTCGAATCGTTCTCGACAATGAGATTCGATTGCCCTTGTTTCCCACAATTACAAAAGCCGTCGTTACGTTGATGAATGGAGACGCTGTTAAGGCAACGGACAGTCCCATCGCGATTGCTCCAAATCTTTTCGTGTTCTTCGCTGATCGTCTTAAAGTCCAGCTTCGCGATCAAGGGGCGCGGCATGATCTCGTTGATGCCGTTCTCGCGCAACAAGGCCAATCGCAAGACGACTTGCTGCTGATCGTCCGCCGTGTCGAAGCGCTCGGAAAATTCCTCTCCACCGATGACGGCAAGAGTCTGCTCGCCGGCGTCAAGCGCGCGACCAATATCCTGCGCATCGAGGAGAAGAAGGACGGCAAAACCTACCACGGCAAGCCGGACAATCATCTCTATCTGCAACCCGAAGAACGCCAGCTTGCTGCCGCGATCAACGCCGTGAAGCAGGAAGCCGCCAAGGCGGTCGCGCGCGAGGACTTCGAGGGCGCCATGGCGGTGATCGCCAAGCTGCGTCCCGATGTCGATGCGTTCTTCGACAAAGTGACGGTGAACGTCGAGATGGCCGACCGGCGCGAGAACCGGCTCAAGCTCCTGAACGAGATCCGCGAAGCCACTGCGGCAGTTGCGGATTTTTCCAAGATCGAGGGGTAGTCAGTCCGTCATGGCCGGACTTGTTCCGGCCATCCACGTCTTGGTTCTTCTATCGCCTAAGGAAGGAAGTCGTGGATGCCCGGCCATCAGGGCGTTTACGCCGGTCTTCGACGGGCTATGGCCGGGCATGACGAAGCTCGGTTCTCCACAGCCGCCATTTCGCCCGTCATCGTCTTCCGCCATCATCCCGCCGGGACCGGATTCGCCTCGGCCGGTCTGCTGGAAACTGAGGCTTGTGGAGTATCGTCATGACTATCACTCTCGGTCATCTCGCGCCGATCGTGGCCCTGCTGTGCGGCATCCTCATTCTGATCATGCCGCGGCTGCTCAATTTCATCGTGGCGATCTATTTGATTTTTGTCGGGCTGATCGGCCTTTTCCCGCATTTGCTCAGGTGAGCCACCGGCCGGGGCTCGCGGGTAATTTGCTGCACTGCGGGAACCAAAAGTTCCGTTTCCGGTTTGTTTTCAGGCATTTGCCGGCGCCGGCCATTCCGGCGCGGCGTATTCATGTCTGAGGATACCCGATGCAGGTTGAATTGGCCGAGAAAAGGCGCCAAGAACGGGCTTGCGGCACCCCCCAAGTGCCTCTGACCAAACGAAAAATGAAAGCACTCGAGATGGCCAAGTGGGTCTACACCTTTGGCGACGGCGCAGCCGAAGGCGCGGCTGACAAGCGCGACCTGCTTGGTGGCAAGGGCGCAAATCTCGCCGAAATGGCGAATCTCGGCCTGCCGGTACCGCCCGGTTTCACCATCTCCACCGAGGTCTGCACTTACTATTACGCGAACAAGCAGACCTACCCGACGGAGCTCGACGGGCAGGTGAAGGACGCGCTCGCTCACGTCGAGCGCATCACCGGCCGCAAGTTCGGCGACGCCAAGGACCCGCTGCTCGTCTCGGTGCGTTCGGGCGCGCGCGCCTCAATGCCCGGCATGATGGATACGGTGCTCAATCTCGGCCTCAATGACGTGACGGTCGAGGCGCTGGCGAAATCCTCCGGCGATGCGCGCTTTGCCTATGACAGCTACCGCCGCTTCATCACGATGTATTCCGACGTGGTGCTGGAGGTCGGCCACGATCACTTCGAGGAAATCCTCGAGGGCCATAAGGACCGCAAGGGCTACACGCTCGACACCGATCTCACCGCCGACGACTGGGCGGACCTGATCACCAAGTACAAAGCGCGCGTGAAGGAAGAGATCGGCGAGGATTTTCCGCAGGATCCGGCAAAGCAGCTGTGGGGCGCGATCGGCGCGGTGTTCGGTTCGTGGATGAATGCGCGCGCCAATACGTATCGCCGCCTGCACGCCATTCCGGAGAGCTGGGGCACTGCCGTCAACGTCCAGGCCATGGTGTTCGGCAACATGGGCGACACCTCGGCAACCGGCGTTGCGTTCACGCGCAATCCCTCGACCGGCGAGAAGCTGCTCTATGGCGAATTTCTCATCAATGCGCAGGGCGAGGACGTGGTCGCCGGCATCCGCACGCCGCAGGAGATCACCGAACAGGCGCGCGCAGCCGCAGGTTCCGAAAAGCCTTCGATGGAGAAGGCGATGCCGGATGCCTATGCCCAATTGGTGAAGATCTACCAGTCGCTGGAAAAGCACTACCGCGACATGCAGGACCTCGAGTTCACGGTCGAGAAGGGCAAGCTGTGGATGCTGCAGACGCGCTCCGGCAAGCGCACCGCCAAGGCGGCGCTGCGCATCGCCGTGGAGCTGGCGAGCGAAGGACTGATCACCAGAGACGAGGCGGTGACGCGCGTCGATCCGGCCGCGCTCGATCAACTGCTGCATCCGACCATCGATCCGAAGGCTGAGCGCAAGATCATTGCGAGCGGCCTGCCGGCGTCCCCCGGCGCCGCGTCGGGCGAGATCGTGTTCTCGGCCGACGAAGCCGAGAGCATGAAGGCGCAAGGCAAGAAGGTCATTTTGGTGCGCGTCGAGACCTCGCCCGAGGACATCCACGGCATGCATGCGGCCGAAGGCATTCTGACCACGCGCGGCGGCATGACCTCGCATGCCGCGGTGGTTGCGCGCGGCATGGGCAAACCCTGCGTCTCGGGCGCCGGTTCGCTGCGCGTCGACTACGCGACGCAAACGATAACGGCGGCCGGCAAGAGCTTCAAGAAGGGCGAGATCATCACCATTGACGGCTCGACCGGCCAGGTGCTGGCCGGCGCGGTGGCGATGCAGGAGCCGGCGCTGTCGGGCGAATTCGGCACGCTGATGGAGTGGGCCGACAGAGTGCGCAAGCTGAAAGTGCGCGCCAATGCCGATACGCCGAATGACGCGCGTGTCGCGCTCAAGTTCGGCACCGAAGGCATCGGCCTCTGCCGCACCGAGCATATGTTCTTCGATGCCGACCGCATCCGCGCGGTGCGCGAGATGATCCTCTCCGATGACGAGAAGGGGCGCAGGGCCGCGCTCGCCAAGCTGCTGCCGATGCAGCGCGGCGATTTCACCGAGCTGTTCGAGATCATGAAGGGCTTGCCGGTCACGATCCGGCTGCTCGATCCGCCGCTGCATGAGTTCCTGCCGCACACCGAGGAAGAAGTCCGCGAGGTCGCCGAGGCGATGAAGACCGAGCCGCGCAAGCTGAAGGAGCGCGCGGCTGAGCTTGCCGAGTTCAACCCGATGCTCGGTTTTCGCGGCTGTCGCTTGGCGATTGCGTATCCCGAGATCGCCGAGATGCAGGCGCGCGCGATCTTCGAGGCTGCGGTCGAAGCCGGCAAGCGCACCGGCGCGCCGGTGGTGCCGGAAGTCATGGTGCCGCTGATCGCCACCAAAATGGAGTTCGATCTGGTCAAGGCGCGCATCGACGCGATGGCCGAGGCTGTGGCGAAAGAGACCGGCACCAGGATCGACTATCAGGTCGGCACCATGATCGAGTTGCCGCGTGCCTGCCTCATGGCCGGCGAAATCGCCGAGACCGCCGAGTTCTTTTCGTTCGGCACCAATGACCTGACGCAGACCACATTCGGCATTTCGCGCGACGATGCGGCGAGCTTCCTTGGCACATATACCGCCAAGGGAATTCTTCCGATCGATCCGTTCATCTCGCTCGATCGCGAAGGCGTCGGCGAACTGATCAGAATCGCGACCGAGCGCGGCCGCAAGGCGCGCAACGCGCTCAAGCTCGGCATCTGCGGCGAGCACGGTGGCGATCCGGCATCGGTGGCGTTCTGCCACGAGGTCGGGCTGGACTATGTGTCGTGCTCGCCCTTCCGCGTGCCGATCGCACGGCTTGCCGCCGCGCAGGCGGCCCTCGGCAAGGGCGCGGCCAGCACGGCTTAAAGCATGATCCCGAAAAAGCCTGTCCCGGACTTGATCCGGGATGGGCTGCCGGTTTTCGAACAAGATCAAGCGCGCATAAGCCGAAGGCTTCGGCATTTGCCATCGATCGCCCGGTCGCGCGATGATACGGTTGGGTGACCGAGGACAACGTGGCGCTCCCCGAACTTTCGATACTAAAGACCGGCGACAAGCGCGCGATCGCACGCGCGCTTGCGGCGATCGAGATTGAGGCCAATACGGATGCTCTGGCCGATCTGCTCGATACCGCCTGCGTCGCGGCGCGTGCGCACGTCATCGGCCTGACTGGGCCGCCCGGCGTCGGCAAATCCACGTTGACCAATGTGCTGATCGCGCGCGCGCGTGCGCGCGGCGAGACCGTCGGCGTCATCGCGGTCGATCCATCCTCGCGCCGCACCGGCGGTGCGCTGCTTGGCGACCGTGCACGCATCGCGACCGATCCGGATGACCGCGGCGTGTTCGTGCGCTCGATGGCGGCGCGCGACCGGCTCGGCGGGCTGTCCGAACAGACGGTCGCCGCGATGGTGCTGATGCGCGCGGTCTACGATCTGGTGCTGGTGGAGTCCGTCGGCATCGGACAATCGGAGGCCGATATCTCGTTCGTTGTCGACACGGTCTTGCTATGCGTGCAACCCGGCTCCGGCGACAGCCTGCAATTCATGAAAGCCGGTGTCACCGAATTGCCTGATGTCGTTGCGGTCACGAAAGCCGATATGGTCGAGGCGGCGCGCCGCACGCGCGCCGATGTCGAGGGCGCGTTAACACTTTATTCCGAGCAGCGCCGCGCCGCGGTCGTTCTTGTTGCGGCGTCGCGCGGCGAGGGGCTCGATGAGCTCGAGGGAGCGCTCGCCGATCATCGCGCATGGTTAGCAGAAGGTGAACGCCTCGCACGCAAGCGCCGCGCTCACGAAGATTTGTGGGTGGAACAAGCGATCCGCGCGCGCTTTGGTTCCGCCGGCTTGCGCGCGATGAATATGAAAATACCACGCAGTGACGGGCCTTTTGCGCGCGAGCGCGATATTTCACGCAATCTCCTCGCGCGCCTTGGTCTCTGAACAAATCATTACGCTCTGAAGAAATTACCGACGCGATTTCTCACGCGCGCGATTAACGCGTTCTCAAGGTTAATACCCCAAAACATGAGTCATCGGTGAACGGCGATGAGTCAATTGTAAGCAGTTCGCCGACGGCATGAGTTCCCGAGTGACGCGTTGCGTAATGTTGCGTGAGAGTGAGTAATGGTAGCGTCGCGTAACGGACCGGAGGGGGCGGAAATCGCCTCCTTCGGTCTCGCCATCTTGGTGTTCCTGTTGACGCCGACGCAGGTCGGCTACCAGGATCTCGCCGCGCTGTTGGCGCAGCAGCCCGCGGTCGCGGCGCGCTGGCGCGAGCATCTCATCGCATCTCCGTTCGGCACGATCCACGCGGCTACCTTCAGCATGCCGCGCCCGATCGGCATGGCCATTCCCGAAACACCGCAGGTCCGTCTCGCAAGTCTTAACGCGGACGATATTACCGGTTCGATTGGTCAGAGCCCGCTTGCGATCCGTCGCGCCAAGCCGGAGGTGGTATTCCCGGTCATCGACCGCACCGGCAAGGGCGACCGGCTGGTGCCGAGCGCGCCTGCGGCAATGGAGCCCGCGCGCGACCAGGAGCCGGCCGCGGTTCCGCCGGCCGAACGCCCCGAGCAGTCGATCCTACCGGCGCGGCCCAAGTCGGTCGAGATCGACCACACCGACGAGAACATTCCGGACGCCCAGACGGCGGTGCTGGCCGAGCTTGGGCGCGATGCCGCGCGGCGCAACGCGCCGGCAAAAAAAACCGATGAGATCGCCGCCGCCGTGGCTTTCACCCCGTTCCCCGAATACGACATTTCGCTCTCGCTCGAGCTTGATCCGAAGATCGCGGTCGAGGAGCAGGACGACCTTGCGGGCATCGATCCGGCCGAGTTGCTCCCGAATGCGGGCCCAAGCCTCGATGGGCTCAACGCCGAGGTGAAAGACAATCGCCTGTTCTTCGGCAACAACCTTTTCGGCAATTCACTCGGCGCGATCCAGCCCTGGAACAATGGCGAACAGCCGACGCTGATGATCCCTGATACCGATCCCGACATGAAGAAGGTCGCGCCTGGACCCGCAACCGCGGATGTCGGCGTCACCATTGCGGGCAAAGGCGAGGTGACGGGCGAGGACCAGCGCCCGAAGACGCCGGCCGAGCGGCTCGCTCTCACCGGAGCGAAGCGCCAGAAGGCCGAGAAATGTCTCGCCAATGCGGTCTACTTCGAAGCGCGCAGCGAGCCGGTGCGCGGCCAGATCGCGGTCGCGCAAGTGGTGATGAACCGGGCGTTCTCGGGTTATTATCCCAACGATGTCTGCGGCGTCGTGTACCAGAACGCGCACCGCCATCTCGCTTGCCAGTTCACCTTCGCGTGCGACGGCATTCCGGATGTCGTCAGCGACGAGGAGTCATGGGAGCGCGCCAAGCGCATCGCGCGTGAAACGCTCGACGGCAAGCTGTGGCTGTCCGATGTCGCCAAAGCCACGCACTATCACGCATCCTATGTGCGCCCGTGGTGGGCGCGCGCGATGAAACAGCTCTCGCACATCGGCCTGCATCACTTCTATCGCCCGCGTAAATGGGGCGACGGCGCGGATGCGCCGTCCTGGGGTAATGCGGTCTATACGGCGGACGCCGCGGCGAAGATGTAGGGCCTCTTTGGCGTCACATCTCGATGTCGAGCGCGACGTCGAGGTTGGGCGCCGAATGCGTGATCGCGCCTGAGGAGAGATAGTCGACGCCGCTCTCGGCAATCGCGGCTGCGCTTGCGCGCGTGATACCGCCCGAGGCTTCCAGCACCAGCCGGCCCGCGACCATCTCGACCGCGGTGCGCATCTCGGCCGGGCTCATATTGTCGAGCAGCGCGACATCCGCGAGGCACGTGTCGAGCACCTCGCGCAGCTGGTCGAGCGTGTCGACCTCGATCTCGACCTTCACCAGATGACCGGCGGCGGCTTTCGCTCGGCCGAGCACGGCCGAGATGCCGCCCGCGACCGCGATGTGATTGTCCTTGATTAGGATCGCGTCGTCGAGACCGAAGCGGTGATTGAACCCGCCACCGCAGCGCACGGCGTATTTCTGCAACGCGCGCAGGCCCGGCGTGGTCTTGCGCGTGCAGCAGACGCGCGCGCGGGTGTGCTTGATCAGGTTGACGAACGAGGCTGCTTCGGTGGCGATACCGGACAAATGGCCAAGGAAATTCAGCGCGGTCCGCTCGGCGGCAAGCACGGCGCGCGCGTCGCCCTCGATGGTCATCAGCGCGGTTTTGGCCGCGACCGCAACGCCGTCGCGATGATGCGCCGTGATGGTCACCGCGGGATCGAGCCGGCGGAAGGTCAGGTCGACCAGCGGCAGTCCCGAAATGCTGCCGCCCTGGCGCGCGACCACGATGGCGCGCGCGCGCGTGCCTTCCGGGATCGTTGCCGTGGAGGTGACATCGCCGGCGCGGCCGAGGTCTTCGGCGAGCGCCCGCGTGACGGCGGCTTCGATTTCGAGCGGCGAGATGAACGCGTCGGGGCAAAGCAGGGAAGCTGTCATGATTTCTGTTGGACTCAGGCCGGTGCGAGTTCGGACGCGGCAACGACACCCGTCTCTGCCGCGATGGCGCGTGCTTCGGCAAACGTCAGATAGGTACGCTTGGCCTGTGCGGGATCCGTCTTCGGAAAATCCGCACGACAATGTCCGCCGCGACTCTCTTCCCGCCGCAGGGCAGCCGCGGCGATCATCAGCGCGGTGGTCGCCATGTTGCGGACGCTCGGCAGCTGCGCGCATGCGCGCTCGGTCGCGGCGAGTTCGCGGACCGCATGGGCGAGCCCTTCGCGGTTGCGAATGACGCCGACATGCCGCGTCATCAACCGCCGCAGAACCTGCTCGTGCGCGGGTTCGATGCCGGATGCCGGCTCGGCGCCTGGCATCTTGGCGGCCGGCCATGCGCGCCGCGCCACCGGGAGCAATCCGGCAATGTCTTCGGCAATGCGTGCCGCATAGACGACGGCCTCGAGCAGCGAGTTCGAGGCGAGACGATTGGCGCCATGCGCGCCTGTGGAAGCGACTTCGCCTGCGGCCCACAGCCCGTCGAGCGTCGTGCGGCCATTCGCGTCGGTGAGAACACCGCCCATGTGGTAATGCGCGGCCGGCGCGATCGGAATCAGATCGCGCGCCGGATCAATTCCGGCTGAGCCGCAGTATGCGGTCACGCCGGGAAAGCGCTGCGCAAATGACTCGCCGATCGCCGTGCGGGCGTCGAGGAACGCGCCGCGCCCGGCTTGCAGCTCGGCGAATACGCCGCGCGCCACGATATCGCGCGGAGCAAGCTCGGCCTCGGGATGGAGCTTTTGCATGAAGCGCTCGCCCGCTTTGTTCACCAGTGTGGCGCCTTCGCCGCGGATCGCCTCGGTCGCAAGCGGCGCCGGATCGCGCCCGATGTCGATCGCGGTCGGATGGAATTGCACGAATTCGGGATCGGCGATCACGGCGCCGGCGCGCGCCGCGATCGCAAGCCCTTGCCCGCGCGCTTCAGCCGGATTGGTGGTGACGGCGAACAGATGGCCGGAGCCGCCGGAGGCGAGCACGACCGCGCGCGCCATGATGTTGGTCAGCCGTCCGCTTGCGCTGGAGCGCGCCTGAATGCCGGTGACGTAGCGTCCTTCGGTGATCAGGTCCTCCGCCACAGTGCCTTCGAGCACGCGGATGGTCGGTGTCTTGCGTACGGCCGCGACCAGCGCCGCCATGATGGCGTGTCCGGCCTGATCACCGCGCACATGCACGATGCGGCGCGCCGAATGCGCGGCTTCGCGCCCGAGCGTGAGACGCCCTTCGAGGTCCCGGTCGAACGGCACCCCGTAAGCCAAGAGGTCGCGAATGCGATCCGGCGCCTCGCGCGCCATCGCGAGCGCCACCGTTTCGTCGACGATGCCGGCGCCGGCCAGAACCGTGTCGCGCGCATGCGCCTCGGGGGTGTCGCCCTCGGCGACCGCCGCCGCGACGCCGCCTTGCGCCCATGCGCTGGACGCGCCTTCGCCGATCGGCGCGGCGGCAACGATGGTCACCGGCCTGGGGCTGAGCTTGAGCGCGCAGAACAGACCCGCGAGCCCGCCGCCGACAATGACGACATCGTCGATCGCGCCCCAGGATCGGGGTGGAAGCATTGTGGAATCGCGCGGAGAGTCGGACATGATATCCTCCGTCATTCCGGCCGAGCGAAGCGAGTGCCGGAACCCATGAACACCAACTCGTGTCGTGAAGCTCGGGAGTAGACGGCCTACGGCCGTCAACTCTTCAGATGGATCATCCGCTCCACCGATCGCCGTGCCTTGCCGGCGATCATCGGATCGATCGTGACTTCCTCTTTCATGAAAACGAGGCTGTCGAGGATCTTCGGCAGCGTGATGCGCTTCATGTGCGGGCAGAGATTGCACGGCTTGACGAAGTCGACGCCGGGCAGTTCGGCCTTCAGGTTGTCGGCCATCGAGCATTCGGTGACCATGACGACGCGGTTCGGCTTGTTCTGGCGCACCCAATCGATCATGCCTTTGGTCGAGCCCGTGTAGTCGGCGACGCCGATCACGTCGGGCGGGCATTCCGGATGCGCGATGATCTGCACCGAGGGATCGGCGGCGCGATAGGCCTCCAGCTCATCGGCGGTGAAGCGCTCGTGCACTTCGCAGGCGCCCTTCCAGGCGATGATCTTCACGCCGGTCTGGCTGGCGACGTAGCTGGCGAGATACTGGTCGGGCAGGAAGATCACGGTGTCGGAGCCGAGGCTCTCGACCACCTGGATCGCATTGCCCGAAGTGCAGCAGATGTCGACCTCCGCCTTCACGTCGGCGGACGTGTTGACATAAGCGACGATCGGCACGCCGGGGAATTTGTCGCGCAGGAGCCGCACGTCCTCACCGGTGATCGAGGAGGCGAGCGAGCAGCCTGCGCGCACGTCCGGAATCAGCACGGTCTTGTCGGGATTGAGGATCTTCGAGGTCTCGGCCATGAAGTGCACGCCGGCCTGCACGATGATCGGCGCTTTGGTCTTGGTCGCCTCGACGGCGAGCTGCAAGCTGTCGCCGACGAAGTCGGCAACGCAGTTGTAGATCTCGGGCGTCTGGTAGTTGTGCGCCAGGATCACGGCGCCGCGCTCTTTCTTCAGGTCGTTGATCGCCTTCACGTACGGCGCGAAGAACGGCCATTCGATCGAGGGGACGACGGCCTGTACGCGCTCGTAAAGGTGCGCGGTCTCGCGCTCCACTTGCGCGTTCCATGCGAGCGTCGGCATCGGCTTGACGCCATATCGGCGCGCGGCGGCCGAAAGCTCGCCCGGCGCCGATGCGGTCGGCATCAACGGATGACCGCCGGAAGGGCCGAATATCTCAAGCACTGGCATTGCTGCCTCCTGGATATATATGCTCATTTTGAGTATAATAGGGGACGAAAACAACCGGCTTGCAGCCGGCATGTCTCGTTCTCCTCCCGCTCCTTATTCTCAACTCGAGCAAATCAGATATAGCATGGGTACCCCCGAATTGCGAGTCCCCCGGCCGAGGGCTGCCATGCAAAATTCAGATCGATCCGATCATGAATATTCATTGGGGCGGCGGCACTTGCCGCCCTAACTATCCGGAACGCGCCAACTTGTCGCGCGGCGCCGGCAATTGCATCGGGACTGAGATTGCGCAAGTGACGCCTCTGCGCCACTTGTCGAGCGACAAGGGCGATTCAACATGAACCAGATTTCCGAAGCCTCCCGTTCGCTGACCTGGCGGACGCCTGCCGTTATCATTGTCTGCGGATGCCTGATCGCGCTGATCGGCTTCGGGCCCCGCTCGGCGTTCGGCCTCTTCCTGACCCCGATGTCGAGCGCCAACGGCTGGGGCCGTGACGTGTTCGCTCTTGCCTTCGCGTTGCAGAACTTGCTTTGGGGCATCGGCCAGCCCTTCGCCGGCGCTGTGGCCGACCGCTTCGGCATGGTGCGGGTCCTGAGCATTGGCGCGCTGCTCTACGCGGCGGGCCTCACGCTGATGGCGTACACGACCTCGCCGGTCGCCTTACAGGTCACCGCCGGTGTGCTGATCGGCTTCGGCCTTGCGGGTTGCTCGTTCAATCTCGTCATCGCGGCCTTCGGCAAGCTCTTGCCCGAGCGCTACCGCATGCTGGCGATCGGCGCCGGGACTGCCGCCGGCTCGTTCGGCCAATTCCTGTTCGCGCCGTTTGGCGTCGCACTGATCGATAATGTCGGCTGGCAAAATGCGCTGCTCACATTCTCCGGGCTGCTGCTGTTCATCGTGCCGATGGCGCTTGCGCTGGCAACGCCGCGTTCCGAACCGAAGCGGGCAGGCGAGAAGGCCGCACCGGCGCAGTCGCTCATGAGCGCGCTGGCCGAGGCGTTCGGGCACCGCTCCTACGTCTTCCTCGTTCTCGGCTTCTTCACCTGCGGCTTCCAGCTGGCCTTCATCACGCTGCATCTGCCGTCCTACCTGATCGATCGCGGCCTGAGTGCGCAGGTCGGCGGCTGGACCCTTGCGACCATCGGGCTGTTCAACATCATCGGCTCGATTTCGGTCGGCTGGCTCTCGACCCGCTATCCGCGCCGCTATCTGCTCGCGCTCAACTATTTCCTGCGCTCGGTCTTCATCGCGGCCTTCGTGCTGCTGCCGGCGAGCACGGTCACGACATTGCTGTTCGGCGCCGGCATGGGACTGATGTGGCTCTCCACCGTGCCGCCGACCTCCGGACTGGTCACTTTGATGTTCGGCACGCGCTGGCTTGCCACGCTCTACGGCTTTGCGTTCTTTAGCCATCAGGTCGGCGGCTTCCTCGGCGCCTGGCTTGGTGGCGTATTGTATGAGCGTACCGGTTCCTATGACGTGGTATGGTGGCTGACGGTCTTGTCCGGCCTTCTATCGGCGCTGATCAACCTGCCGATCGTCGAAAAGCCGGTGTTGCGCGCCGCGCCTGCGACCGCATGAGAGGCTGATTTAGCCTCTCGCCCGGCGCGGCGTTTCGCCGGATAATGGCGACAATGGCGCGTCGATATTGGCGGGCGGGAGGGGCAGGATGACGACAACTTCAGCCGCACCATCAGCGATGGGCTGGCGCACGCCGGCCGTGATCGTGGTCTGCGGTTGCCTGATGGCGATCCTCGGCTTCGGTCCGCGCTCGGTATTTGGTTTTTTCCTCCAGCCGATGACGCAGGAGCTCGGTTGGGGGCGCGACGTGTTTTCGCTGGCGGTCGCAATCCAGAACTTGTTGTGGGGCGCCGCGCTTCCCTTTGTCGGAGCGATCGCGGACCGGTACGGCTCATTCCGCGTTCTCGCTGTCGGTGGCGTGGTCTATGCGGGCGGGCTGGCGATGATGGCGTATGCGACGACGCCTGGGTCGCTCTATCTTTCGGCCGGCGTACTCGTCGGTTTTGGCCTTGCCGGCGCCAGTTTCACCCTTGTGCTCGCGGCATTTGGCAAGCTGCTGCCCGAGTCGATGCGCACGTTTGCATTCGGCGCCGGGACCGCTGCCGGATCGTTCGGCCAGTTTCTGTTCTCGCCGCTCGCGGTCGCATTGCTCAGCAATATCGGCTGGCATCAGACGCTGCTGGTGTTCGCCTTGTTGGTATTGCTGGTGCTGCCGCTCGCCTTCGTGGTTGCGACACCCGCCATGGACATGAGCGTGGGCGCGGTCAAGAAGCAGTCGTTCCGTGAAGCGCTCGGCGAAGCCTTCGGCCACCAATCCTACGTATTGCTGGTGCTCGGCTTCTTCACGTGCGGTTTCCACATCGCGTTCATCACGGTGCATCTTCCGCCCTATCTGGTTGACCGTGGGCTCGATATTTCGTGGGGCGGCTGGGTGCTCGCGTTCATCGGCCTGTTCAATATCATTGGCGCGATTTCCGCCGGTTTGCTGGGCAGCAGGTTTCCAAAACGGTATCTGCTTTCCACCATCTATGTTCTGCGTGCCGTCGCGTTCACGGCGTTCGTCTTGGCGCCGATGTCGCCGGCAAGCGCGATGATTTTCGGTGCCGTGATGGGTATCCTGTGGCTCTCGACCGTTCCGCTCACGTCCGCGCTCGTCGGCCTGATGTTCGGTACGCGCTTCATGGCGACGCTGTTCGGTTTCGTGTTCTTCTCGCACCAGGTCGGCGCATTCATCGGTGTGTGGCTCGGCGGGTACCTCTATGAGCGCACCGGCTCGTATGACATTGTGTGGTGGCTCGGCGTCGCGCTTGGCATATTCGCCGCGCTGGTCAATCTTCCGATCCGCGAGCAGCCGGTGGCGCGCTTGGCGCCTGCCGCAGCCTGAAAGCCGAGACAGCACGGAGCTTGATTTGGACACGAACCAGAACGACGTCTATCTGGCGCCGGCCGAATATATCGACAGCGACCATCCGGCGATCGAAGCCTTCGTCGCCCGCACCGTGACGCTCGCGATGTCGCCGGCCGAAAAGGCGCGGCAGTTCTATCTGGCGGCGCGCGAGACCCGCTACGACCCCGACCTCGACTATTCGGACCCTGAGGTCTATCGCGCCTCGAGCGTGCTGACGGCGGGCGGCGGCTATTGCGTCGGCAAGGCCGCGCTGTTCGCGGCGCTTTGCCGCGCCGCCGGCATTCCGGCGCGTGTCGCCTTTGCGGACGTGACCAATCATCTCTCCAGCGAGAAACTGCGCGAAAAGATGGGCACCAACTATTTCGCCTGGCACGGCTTCACCGAAGTGCTGCTCGGCGAGCGCTGGATCAAGGCGAGCCCGACCTTCAATTCGACTCTCTGCTCGCGCTTCGGCGTCGCTCCGCTCGACTTCGACGGCGGCAGCGATGCGCTGCTGCAGGCGCACGACGGGGAAGGGCGCACCTTCATGCAGTATGAGGTGCTGCACGGCGCCTTCCACGACGTCCCGGCCAAGTTTCTCATCGCCGAAATGGCCCGACGCTATCCGAGCCTGAAGAGGTCGCGCGGCCGCTCGGCAGGCGGGATGGAGAACGAAGTTCCACTAGCGCGCGCGTGAGTTGCACGGCTCTCGCACCCTTGCATTGTCGCATCGCCCGGGCCACAAATTGCCCGCGAGAGCGGCGCGATGGGAGTTTTTCAGCTTGGCAACATTCAGAGCGGTCCGGATCGATAAGACCGAAGCCGGCCAGACCGCGAAGCTCGTTGATTTCGACGACAATGAATTGATGGACGGCGATGTCACCGTCCGCATCGAATGGTCCACGGTAAATTACAAAGACGGCCTGGCGGTCAGCGGCAAGGCGCCGGTGGTGCGCCGCTTTCCGATGATTCCCGGCATCGACTTCGTTGGCATGGTGGAAACTTCGACCCATCCGGACTGGAAGCCGGGCGACCGTGTCATCCTGAATGGCTGGGGCGTCGGCGAAACGCATCTCGGCGCCTATGCGGAGAAAGCGCGGGTGAACGGCAACTGGCTGGTGCCGGTGCCGTCCGGCATGACCGGGCGCGAGGCGATGGCGATCGGCACCGCCGGCTACACGGCGATGCTGGCCGTGATGGCGCTGGAGCGCCACGGCATCACGCCGGACCGCGGTCCGGTCCTGGTCACCGGGGCTGCCGGTGGGGTCGGGTCGGTCGCGATCGCGTTGCTGTCGAAGCTCGGCTTCAAGGTGATGGCCTCGACCGGCCGCCTGCAGGAAGAGCCTTATCTGCGCGGCCTCGGCGCCTCCGAGATCATCGACCGCAAGGAACTTTCCGCGCCCGGCAAGCCGCTCGCCAAGGAGCGCTGGGCCGCCGCCATCGATTCCGTGGGCGCATCGACGCTGGCCAATGCGCTTGCTGGAACCCGCTATGGCGGTGCGGTCGCGGCCTGCGGCCTTGCCGGCGGCATGGATCTGCCGACCACGGTCGCGCCATTCATTTTGCGCGCGGTGTCCCTTTTGGGTATCGATTCCGTGATGTGCCCACTTAGCGTTCGGCGGGAAGCCTGGAAAAGGCTGTCAACGGACCTCGAACGCGGCAAATTGCAGACGATGACCAATGAAATTCAGCTTCCAGGTGTGCTCGTGGCGGCGCCCGCGATCCTGGACGGCCGCATTAGGGGCCGAATCGTGGTGAAGATCCAGTAAAGCCTTCAGGATTTGTCCATGATCGTCGGGCACACTCGGCTTGGTCGGTATGGTTAACGGGGAGTAAATCATGTTCGTGCGTGCCGCTGCCGTTTTGACGGCCATGACTTTCGCCGCGCCCGCCCTTGCCGAGCCGCTGAACGCGGAAGCCGCGCGCCATTTCGTGGCCGGCAAGATGTTCGCGTTCACCTGCTTTGAGGGTTCGACCGGTTCGGGGCGCATTTTTGCCGACGGCTCGGTTGCCGGCGTGATGCGCACCGGTAGCGGCAATACGCGCTTCATGCACCTTCCGCCCGGCACGCTCTACGCCAAGAATGACAGCATCTGCTCCAACATGAAGGGCGCGCTGTTCAATCCCTGTTTCGAGCTCAACCGCACCAGCGACAAGAGCTTCCGTGGCACGATCTCGGGCCTGAGCTTTGCCTATTGCGATTTCGTGCGCGGCGGCAATGCGCGCGAGATGATCGCCTCGGTCATTCCAACCACGAAGCCTGCGACCACCGCGCCGTCGATTCGTCACGGCCGCAAGGTGTTGAAGGATGGGCCGGCGACGACGGCATCGACCAAGTCTCCGGCCGCCGAGGCTGCATCGGCCAATGCTCCGGCGGTGACGCCGGCACCCGTCACGGCGGCGCCGGTTGCGCCGGTCGAACGCGCCGAGATCCGCGGGACTGTGTCGCCGTAATTTACGTCTTCACCGGGAAGATCATGCACGTCGTGGTGCCGTGCGCCAGCAGGGTGCCTTTGGCATCGCGCACGTCGCCTTCGGATGTCGCCGTGGTGCGGCCGCGATGGATCAAACGTCCGGTCGCGACGATCTTGCCGGTCTCCTTGGTGATGGCGCGCACCAAGTTCACCTTGATCTCGAGCGTCGTGTAGCTTTCGCCTTTCGCCAGCGTCGTATGGATCGCGCAGGCCAGGCATGAATCCATCAGCGTCATGGCGAGACCGCCATGTACGGTGCCGATCGGATTGTAGTGGCGAAACTCGGGCATTCCCTCGAACACCGCTTTGCCTTGCTCGACATGCACGAGTTCGAAGCCGAGCGTCTGGGCGATCGGTGGCGCCGGAATCGTGCCGTCGATGATGCCCTGCAGGAAGCCGAGGCCGTCATAGGTGACAAGTTTTTCGGGCGGCGTGACGCCGTAGGTGCGCAGCATCTGGTTCACGTCGCGCTCCGTTTGCCATCGTGACACCAAGAAAAAGCACGATCGTTCGCTTTTTACAAGCCCGCACGCACTTAGCTTACGCCGTTCCCTCTATGCTCTTGCGCCGCTTGCCGATTTCCGCTGCGGCGAAATCCATGAAGGCGCGCACGCGCGCGGTCTGGCGCAGGTCGGCATGGGTGAGCAGCCAGACCGCGTCGCCGAACGATACCGGCGGCCCCAGCCGGGTGAGGCCCGGCTTTACCGAGCCGATGAAACACGGCATCAGCCCGACACCGATGCCGGCGGCCGCGGCCTCGGCGAGGCCCAGCACGGTGTTGATGCGGTAGACGATGCGCTCGGGCGCGGCGTGCTCCTTGAGCCACTTTGCGGCCTTCAGGTTGGCGAGGTTGTCACCGAAACCGATCCAGTCGAGATCGCGTCCGTCCTTCACGGGATCGAACGACTTCGGCGCCGATTTCGATGCGGCGAACACAGCCCAGCTGATGTTCGCGGCGCGCCGTCCGATCAGCGCGTCCGGCGGGCGATCGGTCGCCCGCACCGCGACATCGGCATCGCGCTTGGAAAGATTCAGCGCCTGGTTCGACACCACGACATCGAGCATGATCTCCGGATAGGCCTTGCGGAAGGCCGCGAATATGTCGGTCATCAGGTGGACGAGCGCGGTGTCGTTGGTGGTCACGCGCAACTCGCCTGACGGGCGCAGATCGTGACCCGTCACCTGGCGCTCGAATGCCACGATGTCCTCGCCCATGCGTTCGGCGAGCCGTACCATTTCCTCACCGCATGGGGTCAGCGCATAGGCGGCGCGGCTGCGCTCGAACAGGCGCGAGCCGAGCCGCTCTTCGATCTGGGCCAGGCGGCGGAACACGGTCGAGTGATTGACGCCGAGTTCGCTCGCCGCCCCCCCGAGCGAGCGCGTGTCGGCGATGGCCTTGACGTAGCGAAAGTCGTCCCAGGACAGCATTGGCTTTGTTTGCATTGGTGCAATTTCGATCGGGCAATCATACGCATTGTCTTGCAGAATAGGCAACGGCATATCTGCGGCACCGGCAGCGCATTTTGCGCCCGTCCAAACATTCAAGAGGCCTGTGCCATGACCAATTCCTCCCTCGACCCGTCCACCGCGCCCTATGGCGTATTCGTGCTGCGCGCCGCGCTCGGCGTGATGTGGATCGCGCACGCGCTGATGAAGTACATCATGTTTACGGTCGCGGGCTTCGGCGGCTTTCTCGCCAAGGTCGGGTTTCCGTCCGAACTGGCCGGACCGGTCATTCTCGTCGAACTCGTCGGCGGCATCCTGATCCTCGCCGGCGTTTATGCGCGCCATGTCGCGCTGCTGCTGATCCCCGTGATGGCCGCCGCCTCGAGCGTGCATCTCGCCAATGGCTGGGTGTTTTCCAATGCGGGTGGCGGCTGGGAATATCCGGCGTTCCTCATCGTCGCGTCGTTCGCGCTCTGGCTGCTCGGCGATGGCGCCTTCGCGTTGCGCTCGCGGCCATTGTGGTTCGTCGGTGAGAACAGGCGCGCCGTGACGGTGTAAGCGCCGGGGACCGCTGATTTCTTCTTGCCCCTCTCCCGCATATGCGGGAGAGGGGTTTTTGTATTCCACCAACTGCCGTCGGATCGATGCCGCCCGGTTATCGCGGCGCGGCGCGCCTTGGCTTCGCGGCAACGAGCGTCATGAGACGCTGCGGCGACATGCCGTCCGCGACCGGCGTATAGATCACGACCTGCAAGCCGCCTTGCGCGTCGTCGGCGCGCAGTGCCGCGTAGTTGAAAACAATCGTGCCGGCTTGCGGATGATTGATCGTCTTGCGCCAGCTGGCCGGGCCAGCCACCTCCTGACGAGGCCACCATCTGCGGAATTCGGCGCTCCGCTCCATCAGCCGCGCAATGCGGGTGCGTAGCCTTTGATCATCGCGCAGGTGCACCGTGCTCGCCCGATATTGACCAACGGCGGCCTCGGCGACGACGGCCCAGTCGGCGAACAGCGCTCTCCACGTCAAGTCGAGAAACAGGAGCTCGAGGATATTGCGTGCGGTAGGCTCGATCTTGCCGAAGTCGCCGAACAGGCGCGCGGCAGGCTCATTCCACGCCACCACGTCCCAGTGAGGGTCGACCATGTAGGCCGGATGCGGCGCAAGGCCCCGCAAGGTCTCGGCGAGCGGGGCCGGTAGCGCGAGTTTTGCGGCCGGCGCGGCGGGATCAAGGTCGGGGCGCGCAAGGTTGATGAGATGAGCGCGCTCGGTCGTGGAGAGCCGCAGTGCGCGCGCGAGGCGCTTGAGCACGGCCATCGAAGGATTGGTCGGCCGCGCCTGCTCCATCCAGGTGTACCAGGTCACGCTGATGCCGGCGAGTTGCGCGACCTCCTCGCGCAATAGCCCCGGTACGCGTCGGCGCGCAGAGACCGGCAGGCCGATATCGCGCGCCGAAATCCGCGCGCGCCGGTCCTTCAGGAAATGCGCGAGCTGCTGCCGCGCTTGTGTCTCGCTGTCCGACATCTCGTCCCGAAACAGGTAGTGCCGCTACCAGTATCGCAGCTCATCTGGTTGCCTGGCGATCAGAACCATATGCAGCGTCCTGACACCAGATGAGGAGCATTTCATGACACCGGCTGGCGGCCCGCGCAGTGCGTCGGGCGCGGCGGATACCATCAAGGCAACCGGGCTCGATGCGATCCGCCACATGGATTACGTGGTTATCTTCGCGCGCGATCTGCCGGCAATGCGCCACTTTTACGAAACCGTGATGCGTTTTCCGATCTATCACGAGAAATTTCCGCGATGGATCGAGTACCGGGTCGGCGCGAGTCTGCTGGCGCTGACGCAGAAGGGCGTGATGTTCGATGATCCCGGTCCGCCTCAAGGCGTGGCCGCATTGCAGCTCGCCTTTCGCGTCGCGCCGGAGGAGGTGAACACATGTTTTGCGCAGCTCAAGACGGCGGGCGTCGTGATCGTCGCGGAGCCGACAGATCAGCCCTGGGGGCATCGCACGTTGTTCTGCCGCGATCCGGACGGAAACATCATCGAGATCTACGCGGATCTGTAGTAGCCGCTCGTAGCCCGGATGGAGCGAAGCGAAATCCGGGGAGGCCATCGGCGAGGACCGATTCCCGCATTACGCTTCGCTCCATGCGGACTACGAAGACTACGAAGACGCTGCCTCCGCCGGCGGCTGCTTTGCAAACAGCAGCCGCTGATAGACGCGTCCGATGCCGACCAGCACCACGCCGAGGCCGATCAGCGAAAGCGCGCGCCACACGCCGGTCAGGCCCGCCATGTCGAACACGAACACCTTGCCGATGGTGAGCATCACGACGGCCGCGGAACACAGCCGCACCGGCTGCGAGCGCAGGAAGATGCCGACGATGAGCAGCAGCACGCCGAAGGTGAGCCAGACGGCCGAGTAGGTGTAGCCCTCCGCGCTGGTGAACGGGCCGGATGACAAGATTGGTCCATGGAATGCGCGCGTCACCATCAGTGACAGATAGGCGAGCGCCAGAACCACGGCGGTGATCGCCGCGACTGTGCGGTAGAGTTGCGGGCGCGTCGGACGCGTCATCAGCCCGAGCGCGGCGGCGAGGGCCGCCGGGATCGCATAGCCGAGCAGCAACAGGTTGAAGAACACGCCGCCGACATTCGCGCCGGTGAGCAGCGGATTTTCCAGCAGCAGCAATCCGAACACGATTGTCCCAAGACTCAAACCTGCGATCAGTTGCGCCCCGACGTCATGCACGACCGAGCTGGTGCGGACGCGGATGCGCTCCAGCCCGATCGCCATCGCGAGGCCGCCGCAGACCTGCAGCGCGACTTCGGTCAGGCCGGCCGAGCGATAATAGATGTCGCCCGCATAGATGAAGTGGCGGATTTCCAGCGTGGCACAGAGCACCGTGAACAGGATCGCGGCGGCGTCGACCATGCGCGAGGGCACATCGTCGGCGCGGCGGCGCAGCATCCATCCGGCGATCCAGAAGGCGAGCGCCGGAACGCCATAGCCGTAGAGGATCCAGTTGAAGATCGGCGCGGCGCCGGCGTCCGCGACGATGCGCGGATCGTAGCCGATGCGCGCGATCACCAGCGCAACCAGAATGCCGCAGAGCCAGCGCAGCCACGGCAGCGGGCGCTGCTCGGCGACATAGGCCGTGCCCGGCACCATCAGTGCGAGCGCGACGGTGAGCCAGCCTTTTTCCAGCGCGAATGTCATCGCGAGCGCCAGCGCGGCGATCGAGCCGGTGGCGAAGATCGCCGCCGCCGACGGCATGCCGGGGCGCGGCGCGCGGCGGGTGAGCGCATCGGTTGCGACCGCGAACAGCGTGGCGATGAGCAGCGCGATCGCCGCGAAGGGGAGCGAGCGCTCGAAGCCGTAGATCGAGTAATAGAGCGCGATCAGGATCGCGAGCGGGACGAGCGTTGCGGTCGTCGCCCAGACGATCGGCGCTTCGGGGCGCGAGGAACGGCCTTGCGACAGGAAGCCGGCGGTCGCGAACAGCGCCGCGAAGCCAAAGCCCAGCGTCAGATGCGGGCCGTAGTGGAAGCGCGATTGATCCGGGATCGCGGGTGCGGTGGCGCCGCTCGGCGCGGTCAGCGTGTACCAGTCGATATCGATCGCCCAGTGCGCGATCACGATCGCGGTGAGTGCGCCCGCGACCGGCACCGCCCAGGTGGCGGCCTCGGTACGCCACGCGATCGCGATCGTCGCAATGGCGAGCAGCGTGAAGGCCGTCATCGTGACGGTTTCGTGGTCGCGCGCCAGTACCAGGACCGCCGAGGCGAACAGATAGGCGGCAAGCGCGCCGGACGAGATCGGATCGATACGGCCGTCTTCGGCGTCCGGTCCGTAGAACAATCCGGAGACGATCAGCAGCGCGGCGAGGATGAAGCCGGCGACGGCATGCAGTGTGTGAGGGTTAAGCGAGTCGACGCGCGTGTCGGCGATGCCCGGGAACATCCACAGCGTGCCGAATGCGACCGCCGTGATGACCAGCCAGCGCCACATCCGCGCGCGCGCCAGAAAGTAGGACGCGGCGGTGACGACCGCGAGGTAGATATACAGCGCCCAGTAGTTCGGCAGGTCGCTGGCAACGAGCAGCGGTGACACGAATGCGCCGACCTGTCCGAGTGCGGCGAGTGCCGGCCCGTGCAGCAGCGCGGCGCCGAGCGTTGCGAGCGCCACGATCCCGAGCAGGATGAAGGCGAGCGGCGCGGGCAGGAAATCATAGAGCGCGTAGGCGGCATAGATCGTCGCATAAGCGACCGTGGTGCCGGCGGCGGTCAGGATGCTCGGAATGTGCGCGGTCGGGACATTGGCGAGCGGAAACGCGAAGTCGCGCCGCCGTGTCCATTCGCCGGCCGCGATCAGCGCGACGGCAAGCAGGCCGCTAAGGAAAATGCGCACTCCGGGTCCGATCAGCCCGGCTTCGATCGAGAACTGCACCATGAAGATGCCGCCGAGCGCGAGCGCAAGGCCGCCGATCCATACGACCCAACTTGCGCCGAAGCGCTCCTCGAAGCTTGGTGAGGGTGCGGCGGGTTGCGGGGGAAGTGGAATCTTGGGCGGCCGCGCCGCGGCGGCACGCTGCCTGGCTTCGGCGAACACGGCATCGATCGCGGCCTCGTCGGGTTGCGCCGCGGGCGGCGGAGATTGCGGCACCGAGACCGTGGGCGCCACGATTTCGGGTTTTTGCGCCTGCGGCGTTGCAGGTTGCTCGGGAAACGGGATCTCCACTGCGGCTTGCGGCACGCCCTCCGGCTTTGCCTCAAGGCGCCCGTTCAGCAGTGCGACATGCGCCTCGAGCGCGGTCACGCGCTTGCGTAGCCGGAATGCCAGAATGATCGCGACGATCGCCAAGACGGCGGCAAGAAGTTCCATGAAAGGCCCCGGTGGTGTTCGCCGTTCGGTTCAAAAGGCGCATGCGCGCAATCGCGCCGGCCTTCACCGGCATAAATATTGGTCGCCGCCAGCGTGAACTTGGTTCAAGCCCGTCCACCGAGCCGCAATCCCGGTGCCGGGCGCTCGGAGAGGACCTCGCGGCGAAAGCGAAACAGCGCGGCCGGACGTCCGCCGGTCGCCGTCGAGGTCTCGCCGGTCGGCTCGACCAGCGCGGTGCTTTCGACCAGGCGGCGGAAATTCTGCTTGTGCAGCAACCGGCCGGAGATCGCCTCGACGGTGTGCTGCAGTTCGGTGAGGGTGAATTCGGCCGGCATCAGCTCGAACACGACCGGACGGTATTTCAGCTTGGCGCGCAGCCGCGCGATGGCGGTTGCCAGAATGCGGCGGTGGTCGAACCGCATCGGCTCGCCCAATGCCGGCAAGCCGGGGCGCGCGAGCGCCGCTTTACGGCCATCGCGCTTGGCTTCCTCCACGAGCCCCGCCTCGTACAGCATTTCGTAGCGGTCGAGCACCTTCTCCTCGTCCCAGGGCGAGCCGCCGACGCCGAAGCAGAGCCGCAATCGCTCGCGCCAGCCGAGCGCGCGGCCAAGCTCGCCGTGCGGCGGCGCCTTCCATTCCCCGAGCAGCCGCATGATGGTGTCGAGGATCGCGGGCCGCTTCTCGCGCCAATCCTCCCATGGAAAAAAGCGGTACCACGGCTCGAAGCCCGCGCCGCCGATCTTGAGCGCCGCCGCGCTTTCGATGCTGGTGAGCGCGAGATATCCGACCGAAACCATATGCGGACCGGTGTCGGCCGGGCCCGCATGACGGCCGCGGTCGCCGAACGTGTAGAGCTGCTCGACATAGCCGACGCGCAAGCCGGTCTGTGCCTCGACCCAGTCGCGCAGGCCGATCTCGAAGGTGCGATGCGCCAGCGGATCGAACGGGCCGAAAGGAAGGCCCGCGCGCGTCTCGCCCCTGGTGTCATCGCTCGCAACCAGGATCGCAGGCTCGCCATCCCCCACGGCGACGATCGCGGCAGTGAGCCCGATCTCGATCGGTGTGAGCGGCGTATCGGCCACGGTTACTCGAGATCCAGCCGGAAGGGTTCGCTCGCATAGGCGGCGCGTCCGGGCCCGATCGCTTCGACCGCCGTCACCATGCGGCCGTTGCGGCCGAGCATCTGGTCGGCAATGCGCACGATGCGCAGGTTCGGCGTCGCGGTCGGCGAGGCATCGCGCAGCGCCTGCGCGATCGTCATTTCGTCGCGCTGCGGATTGAGCGCGCAGATCGACACGAACGCGCCGGCGGTCGAGCGGCTGATGCCCGCATAGCAGTGCACCACCATCGGCGCGCCGCGATCCCAGGCGCGCACGAAGCGCAACAGATCGCCGACATGGTTTTCGTGCGGCGCCACATAGCCCTCGATGTGGTCGGTGATGTCGTCCATATCGAGCAACAGATGGTTTTCCGGCGTAATGGAAGCCGGCCGGTGCACCAGCGAGATATCCTTGATCAGCGTCACGACATGGCGCGCGCCGGTCTCGCGGACCGTGTCGTGGAGGCGGGCAAGGGAACAGACGTGGATCATGCGGTTCTCGTTTGAGGTCCTGCGGTGAGTTATTCGCTTTCTTGTAACTCGGCAAACCGCTTGAGGTATCGCGCCTCGGCGTCCTTGGCGTTCCACGGAACCAGATAGTCGTGTTCATACGAGGCCGGAACATCCGGCGGCGTGCCGAAGAAGCGCTGCGCCTCGGGTAGCTTGAAGCCGGCAAGGCGGGTGGCCTCCAGATAGGCCGCCGCGCGGTCCGCGCTCTTGATCATGCGGGTCAGTTCGGCCGGTAATGCGGCGGGCAGGCCGAACCGCACATGGATCACGGCCAGCAGCCGGTGCTCCACCGCCTTGTAGGAATCGCCGATTACCGCCTTGAACGGCGTGATCATGTCGCCGACGACATATTCGGGCGCGTCGTGCAGAAGAACCGCGAGCCGCGCGCGGCGATCGAGATTGGCGCGCCGCCGCGCGACCGCCTCGACCAAAAGCGTGTGCTGCGCGACCGAGAAAATATGCGCCCCCGACGTCTGCCCGTTCCAGCGGGCGACACGCGCCAGCCCGTGCGCGATATCCTCGATCTCGACGTCGAGCGGGGAGGGGTCGAGCAGATCGAGCCTGCGGCCGGACAGCATGCGCTGCCAGGCCCGGGCGGATGATTTTGCGGCTGTGCTACGCGACTTGGTCGGCATCGCGGCCTTTTAGCACGAGGTCGCGTGCATGCGTCAAAGCACCGCTGCAAAGCATCAATCAGTGCGGCGTTGCCCGGCGCCCCAGCGAGCGCATCGCGCCGCGGTCCTCCTGCGGCATCGACGCCATGCCGGATAGCTCAAGCACAAAGGTCGTGCCGCGTGCGGAAGCTGCAAACTGCAACATGCCGCCATTGCGTTCGGCAAGTTCGCGCGCAATCGAAAGGCCAAGCCCGCAGCCGCCGGTCGCGGACGGGCCGGGCTGCGGCTGGAAAAGGCCGGCGCGGATTGCCTGCGGCAAACCCGGGCCATCGTCGGCGATGCGCAAGGTCACGGCTGTGCCGGCGCGTTCCACAAGAACCGAAATATTGGTCATTTTACTGCCGGAATTATCGGCCTCGCGGCGGGCAATCGTGATTGCGTTGTGCATCAGATTGAACAAAATCCGGAAAACGTCCTGCGGATCGCCGAGCACGAAAACGGCATCGCTGGCCGCCACCCGAATTTCGAAGCCCTCCGGGGCAACTGGGCGCAGCAGGTTCGCGGCCTGCACGATCGTCTTCACGATGTCGAAGCCGCGCCGGCGGCTTTCGCTCTGCGAACCTTGTGTCATCGCGTCATCGCACATCGCGGCAGTGCGGAACAACAACGCCTGCGCGGCGTCCGCGACATCACGTCCGCGTGAGCCGGAGAGGCGCGTGAGTGTTTCCAGGTGCAGCCCGAGAGTCGCCAGGGTATTGCGGATATCATGCGCCCATTGCACCGCCGGCCGGGCCGGGAGCTTGGGATTTACGGAAGCGAGCATGAGCTGCGGCACGGTTAAACTCCTCGCAAAAATGTGTAAATTCAGGCGTTGAAAACAATGCAGAGTTGCTTTGCATCCTTGCCTTGAGGAGGATATGACCACGGCTCGGGATGCGGTGGCCAATACCCATTGGTTTATTGTTCGATAGACGGTGACTATGGTCCCCGGGCGAACGCCGCATCGCTTGTCCGCACCTCGAGTCCGGCGGGCCGGTCGCAGGTCGCATAACTTTATAAAGGTCAGTCATGGCGAAAAAAGCCAAGCGAAGAGGCCGCCCCCCGGGCGCTAAATCCCCCGATAAAATGGATATCGGGCAGCTACGCCACTACATCGACAACCTCGAGGGGCTGTTGAAGCAGAAGGTTTCCGAGCAGCGCACCTATTTGGAAGACAAATTATCCGAGCTGTCTGGGTTCGCGTCGGCCAAGGCCGCCAAGATGCTTCGCGCCGTCACCGGCGCGGAACGGGCGCGAAAAGGCACGCGCAAGAAGGCCGAACCAAAATACCGTTCGCGCCAGGATCCGAAGATTCTCTGGTCCGGCCGCGGCGTGACGCCGGTCTGGATGCGCGAAGAGATGAAAGGTACGAAGTTGAAGAAAGACGATTTTCTGATCAACAAGGCGTAGTCGCTTCGCTCAACGTTGATATTACCAAAATACCATTTGCCCCGGACATGATCCGGGGCAGATTGTTTTCAGTCTGCTGCTGAACTTTCTTTCAAATAAGCCGTGCCGGCCGCCGAATATAAGACGGTTGCGAGCCGGCGCTGCGGCTACCCTTTCTTGGTACTAGCCAGCGATGCGTGCCGATAGCAGTCGACCAGATGATCGTTGACCATTCCGGTCGCCTGCATGAACGCATAGACGATCGTCGGACCGACGAATTTGAAGCCGCGGCTTGCCAATTCCTTCGACATCGCTTTCGATATCGGGCTGTCGACCGGAATCTGTTTGCGGGATTTGAAGTGATTTACCTTAGGGGAGCCGTCGACGAAATTCCATAAAAGCCTGGAAAACCCCGGACCTTTTTCCATCGCGTCGAGATAGCCGCGCGCGGATTTAATCGCGCCTTCGATCTTGGAGCGGTTGCGCACGATGCCGGCGTCCTGCATCAGCCGCTCGACCTTCTTCGGCGTATAGCGGGCGATCATTTCCGGCTGGAATCCGTCGAACGCTTTGCGGAAATTCTCCCGCTTGCGCAGGATCGTGATCCACGAAAGCCCGGCCTGGAAGCCGTCGAGCATCAGCTTTTCGTAGAGCGCGCGGTCATCATATTCCGGCACGCCCCATTCGTCGTCATGATAGGCGACGTAGAACGGGTCTTGCCCGGGCCAGGGGCATCGATGCAGGCCGTCAGCGTGGAGGAGGGGAGACATTTTGGTATCGCTCTTAATGGATCGCCATCATAGCGGGCTCGCGCGAGCCTCGTCACGCCTCGCGAGCACGGCGCGCGCTGCTACTCCGCCGCCTTGACCTCGCCCGGCCAGCCGAATCGCGCCCAACCCGGCTTCACGGGCGTCAGCGCGATCCCGCCGGAGACGATGGGCTGGCCCGCGGCGAGCGCGTCGCCGATGCGGCCAAGATGCAGCATCGCAAGCCCGTGTCCGCGCGCCGACGACCCCATGACGCCAACTTCGGTCTCGCCGACCATCACGCGCACGCCGGCCTCGGGCGCGAAATCCTCGAATACGACCGGCACGACACGCTTGCGCGCGGTGCCGCGATGTTCGACGCGCGAAACGACTTCCTGGCCGACGTAGCAGCCCTTTTGGAAATCGATGCCATTGAGCTGGTCCATGTCGGCTTCATGCGGGAAGGTGTCGCCATAGTGGAAATCGAGGCCCCCGCGCGGCGCCCCGAGCGCGATGCGATGCGCTTCGTATTCGCTCGCCTCCACCGCCGCGGCGCCAAGATCGGCCGCAGCGTCCGCGGCAAGATGCGGCGGCAGCATGCAACGGCTGCCGAGCGCCGCGATACGCGGGTCGGCATAGCTCAAGCCGTAGTCGCTCTCATCGGCGTCATCCCAGACCGCCATTACGCCAAGCACCTCGGAGAGGTCCTCCACGATGACATTGGCGCGCAGCCGGTAGAAGTTGAGCCGCTGCACCAGCGTGGGAGCGAGGGCGCGCGGCACGTCGAGGAAATAGCCGCCGCCGTCCGCGGCAGGGTTTTCGGCGACGATCATGTCGACCATGATCTTGCCTTGCGGGGTGAGCAAAGCCGCGAAGGCTGCTTTTTGCGGCGTCACCGTCTCGATGTCGGCGGTGAGCAGCCCGTTGAGGAATTTGCGCGCGTCCTCGCCCGCAACCTTGACGACGCCGCGTTCGGGCAACAGGGCAGCTTTCATCTCAAGTCCGATCCTGATTGATGCAGGGGAACGTAAGACGCGCCCGGACGCACCTCAAGGGCGCCGGGCACCACGAATCGGAAAGGATCGGAAAGCTTCGAAAAGCGCGTTACTGGCGCGACAGCAGGATGGAAAACTCGCCGTTGCGGATGCGGGCGGACAGCCCCTCCGAATATTTGGCGGTGGCGTCCTCGCCGTAGGTGTTCACGAGTTCGCTGAGCGCGCTGAACAGCGCGGCCTGCGCCAGGCAGTCGCCGTCGACACCGTCGAGCTGGGCCTCGCTCCAGGCCTCGTACAGATAGCTGAGCGCGATCTGCTTCTGCTCGCTATCGGAGATCAGCTCTTTCGCCGAAGTGGCGCGCGCCGCAATGCTCATGGTGGCAAGACCCGTCCATCGGCACCAAGATGATGCCGTCCCAGTCCGAGAAGGTTACCAACGCGGATTTGCCAAGCCTAGCCGCAACTTTAGGAAAGGTTAACAGGCGTGTTCCAATACGACCCAAACGGAACCCGAAAAGTCGCGGCGGCGCGGCGCGCCTGTTTCAAGAAGGTGCGGGTGCGCCGCCATCCCCCGTATCGTCGAACAGGCGCAACGCCATGAGCGAATGCGCCAGCGTGCCGCCGGCGCGCACCGCGGCCGCGACGAATGCGGCTTCCGCCAACTCTTCCTTCGTCACGCCGTGCGCGCGAGCGTGCCGGGTATGAACGTCGATGCAGTAGGCGCACTGGGTGGTGAGGGCGACGCCGAGCGCGATCAACTCGCGGTATTTGCGCGGGATCGCGCGCGCAGTTGAAGGCGAGAAACTGCTCGCCCTCGGGAATCGCCAAGGCCAGCAGCGCAGGGACCGCCGCGATATCGCGGCGCGCCTGATAGTCGGTCATCGATTCCTCTCCTGGTGATCAATGGCCGCTAGAGGCGCGCGGCGTGGCAAACGGTTCGCGCCATTCCGAGTTTCTTGATCGCACGGAAAAAATTTTCCGGCGCCGCGAACCGTTTCGGCGCGGCCGAGCCTCTTGTGACCCGAGATGGACGCAATCCGGAAAAGGGGCAAGATATGCTTTATGTGAAGAATCTGCCGGCGTGGGAGCGCTGGAGCCGCGGCCTTGCCGGTCTTGGTCTCGCGATATTCGGCGTCGCGGTGCAGTGGGGTACGATCGCCGGATGGGCCTTGATCGGCGCAGGCGTGGCGGCACTTCTGACCGGGTTCGTCGGCTTCTGCCCGATGTGCGCCATGGTCGGCCGCAAACCGCCGACCGGAGGCTGATCTTTGGTGGATTGCATCATGGCCGTGCAGCCTGAACTCATCGCGGCGGCGCAAGCCGGCGACAGCAATGCGATCGCGCTCCTGCTCGCGCGCGCGCAGCCCGACATCCGCCGCTATGCCCAATACAACTGCCGCACCGCGAGCGACGTCGAGGACGCCGTTCAGGAAGTCCTGATCCTCACCTACCGCAAAATCGCATCGCTGCGCGCCATCGGGGCGTTCTCCGGCTGGCTGTTGTCGATGGTGCGGCGGACGTGCTGGCGGCTCGCGCGATCGGTGTTCGGCAGCGCGCTGCCGCTGGATTCGTTTTCCGACTCGGGCCGGCTTGCGACGCTCAACGATGACGAGTTGCGCATCGATCTTGCGAACGCGATCCAGTCCTTGGCCGAGCACTATCGGCAGATCGTGGTCATGCGCGATGTCGAGGAAATGACCATCGATGAGATCGCGCAGGCGCTCTCGCTCAGCCGCGAGGCGGTGAAGGGCCGGCTGCACCGCGCACGCGGGCTCATCCGCGAGTACCTGACGGCATAGGCGTGCCGCGATGGCGCCGGCGCGCGTGGACGTGTAGCACGAGTGCTGCAATCAGGGAGCCTTTCGGACATGGACATCACGCGGCTCGATCCGGCGGCCTATCGGCGTACGCCCTGGAAGAATGGCGGCGGCATCACGATCGATATCGCGGACGCCTACGCGCCGGGCGCGGCCCCGGGCAGCTGGAGCGGCATGCTGTGGCGGCTCGGGCGCACGCGGATCGTCGAGCCGGGGCCATTCTCGGATCTTTCAGGCTATGACCGCATCCTGACCGTGATCGATGGGCGCGGACTGGTGCTGGAGATCGCCGGCGGGCAAGCGCTCGACGTGCGCGAGCCGTTTCGCCCGGTACGCTTTGCCGGCGAGGATCGCATCACGAGCCGCCTGGAGGCCGGGCCGGTCGCGGTGCTCAATCTGATGTCCGACCGCAGGCACGCGATCGACGTCGTGATATTGAGCGGACAGGACGCGCGAGCGCTCGATGCGGCGATCAACATCGTCTACGCGATCGAGGACAGCGAGGTCGTGGTCGGCGGCCGGGCGTTTACGCTGATGACCGACGAAGCCTTGCGCAGCGACCAAAGCGGAGAACTGACGATGCGCCGCGGCCGCGTCGCGCTCTCGACCATCAGTTCGCGTAGCGCGCCGTGACGTCGCGCGCGATCTTCGAGCCCTCTTCGAGGTAGCGGCGGATCGCGAAATCAGCGGCCGGCGTGCAGGTGCGGTAGGTCTGCTGGAAGCCGCGATAGCCGCGGTTGAAGCTTGCGATCAGCCGCTCGCGCCGCTCGCCGGTCGGCGCCTCGGCATCGACCAGGGCCTGCATCTCGTTGCGCCACGCCATGCCCTCGCGCGCGCCGCAAAGGTCGCGCAGGTAATGCAGCGCGCCAAGGATTTCCGATAGCCGCTGCAGGTCGGCCTCATAGGCCGGGCGGCCGCCCGCCGCCGGCTGCGCCTGGGCGGTCGAGGTCGCGAGGACGATCAGGAGGACGAAGAGGACGCGGGCAAGCATTTGGGGGATATGCCTGCCCGATGCGGCAACTGCAAGGCTTTGCGACTAGCTTAACAAGCTTCCATCAGCCGGAACGCCGAGGCTACGATCTCGGCCAGCCCCTCAGTGGTCTTCAGACCGGCGATCTCGGCGGGCTCAAGCCAGCGCAGCTCGGACAACTCCTCCAGCGCCGGCTCGCCTTCGCCGGAGATCCAGCGCGCCGCAAAGCACAGGATGACGAAATGCCGCTCGACCCGCCCGTGCGCGTCGCGCGTGATGAATTCGCGATGCCCGGCCAGCGCGA
>JBBWZU010000122.1:0-5989 GCA_039649225.1 Hyphomicrobiales bacterium
GCGCGGCCGAGCACCTGGCTGGCCGCCTCGGCGATCAGCGCTGCGTCCATCCTGTCGGCCGGCACCGCGCGGTCGATCGCCAGCCGCACGGCCGCGCCCACCACATGGTGCGCTTCGCGGAACGGCAGCGTGCCGGACGAAACCAGCGCGTCGGCGAGATCCGTGGCGGTCGAATAGTTGGCGCGGACGAGCTCGAGCATTCGGGCCGGGCGCGGCTCAGCCTCGCTCACGACGATGCGCAGCACCGTCAGGGCATCGATCGTATCGTCGAGCGCCGACCATGCCCAGCGGAAGCTGTCGCGCGCGCCGTCGACGGTCAGCGTGAAATTCGTGCCCTTCTGGCCTGCGATGCCGGCCACATAGGCGCCGAGCACCGTGGCGCTGCGCGCCTTCAGGCTCTCGAGCACCACCATGTTCTTCTTCTGCGGCATCATGCTCGAAGTGCCGGCGATCCGGTCCGGGAACGTGAGTGTCGCGAACTCGTAGCTCGTCATCACGTAGAAATCCTGCGCGAGCCGGCCCCAGGTCGTGGCCATGAGGGCGCAATGCCCGAGCAGTTCCACCAGATAGTCGCGCGAGCCGACGGCATCCTGCGCATGCGGTTCGCGGCGCGCAAAGCCGAGCAGCGCCGTCGTCAGATCGCGATCGATCGGGAACGAGGTTCCGGCCATGGCGCCGGTGCCGAGCGGATTGGCATTGAGCCGGCGATAGCAACCGTCGAGCCGGTCGTGGTCGCGCGTCAAGGCGTGGGCGAGTCCGAGCAGGTAATAGCCGAACGTGATCGGCTGGGCCGGCTGCAGATGGGTATATCCCGGCATCACGACGCCGGCATGCTGCCGTGCTGATTCAAGCAGCGCACGGCGCACCCTGATCTCTCCCGCCATCAGGGCCAGCATCTTGTCGCGCGCACGCAGGCGGTCCTGCGTCGCCTTGAGATCGTTGCGGCTGCGTCCCGTGTGCATCCGGCCGCCGATCTCGGCGCCGGTCATCGCGATGATGCGCGCCTCGTAGTTGAAGTACGGGTCCTCGAGCGCCGGGTCGAGCACAAAGCCGCCGGGACCCACGCGGTCGAGTTCGAGCACGGCGCGCGCCAGCGCCTGCGCCACATCGCTCTGAACGATGCCGGTGCGGGCGAGCATCACGATGTGCGCCTTGTTGACCTGCGACATGTAGGGCAGCACGACGGGGAAATCGCGCTCGAGGGCCGGCCGGAATAGCGCGTCCTGCAGCTCCGGCATGATCGCCTCCTTCAACAGCCCGCTGACTTGCGATGACATGCTTTGGTTCCGTCCTGTCAGTGTTCAGTAAGTAGCGAATAGCGAATAGTGAGTAGTGAGTAGTAAGCGGTGAATGATCATGGACCCGGAGCCGGCCGTACGTGGATCGTGCCTTCCTTACTATTCGCTATTCGCTATTCGCTACTCGCTATTCGCTATCAGACACCCTCCTGGACCCGCACATCGGGCACGCCCGCTCGCCGGGTACGGTTTGCGATGCGCCGCTCCAGCCAGTTCGTTCCGGCGGTCAGCACCGAACAGATCAGGTAGTAGGTGATGAGCAGCCCGCCATAGATCATGAAGGCCGGACTGTGGCCGCTCGTCATCGTGGTCCGTTCGATCACGATCTGGCCGATGCGGAAGAACTCCGGCACGCCGACCAGGGAGGCCAGCGAGGTTGCCTGCACCAGCAGGGTGAACAGGCCCGCGAAAGGCGGCAGCATCGGCAAGAGCGCCTGCGGCGCCAGCACGAAGCAGTAGATTTCCCAGGGTTTCAGGCCGAGCGCGACGGCGCTCTCGCGTTGATGGCGCGGCACCGCGTTGAATCCGCCGCGCACGATCTCGGCCCCGTTCGCGCCGCCCCAGAGCGAGAAGCTGATGGTCGCGGCCGCGAACGGCTCAAGCGGAATGCCGACCAGCGGCGCGCCGAAAAACACGAACAGCGCGTTCACCAGCAATGGAATGTCGCGAAAGAGCTCGACATAGACGAGCGCGATGGCGCGCAGCGTGCGGGATCGCGTGACACTCAGGGTTCCGATGATTGCGGAGATGACCGTGGAGATCAGGAGCGTCACTACGGCGAGCCGGAAGGTCCAGCCGAGGCCGGTGGCAAACAGGCCGAGATTGTCGAGAATGAGCTGCATTAGCGCACCCGGAACGGCCGTTGCAGCACGTGCTCGAGCCGGCGCACCAGCCACGACAGGATCAGCACGAGCACGAGATAGAGCACGCCGATGGCCGCGAACATCTCGAGCGTCCGAAACTCCCTGGCCATCTTCTCCATGGCGACGAAGGTGAGCTCGCCAAGGCCGATGGCCTGAAGATAGGCCGAGTTCTTGAGCACGGACACCGCGGTATTCAGCACTGAAGGAAGGCTGACGCGCAGGCCCACCGGGATTGCGACCAGCAGAACGTAGTGCGCCGGCCGCAGCCCGAGCGAGCGCGCCGCTTCGTGCAGTCCCTTCGGCACGGCCAAAAATCCGCCGCGCACGTTCTCGACGTTGTAGGCGCCGCCCCAGGCGGCGAGCGCGACCACGCCCGAGGTAAAGATCGGCAGGCCGAAGCCGATCGCCGGAAGCCCGAAAAAGATAAAGAAGATCTGCACCAGCAGCGGCGTGTTGCGGATGAAGCCGACGTAGAATGATACCAGCTGCGAGAGCACCGGCACCTCGAGCACGCGCACCGCCGCACCGATGATGCCGATCGCGACCGCGATCAGCATGCTGATCGCGCTCACCTCGACGGTCACCACGAGACCGTCGAGCAGGGCAGGCGTATTCGTCCAGATGTATCCGAGGTCGAACTGGTAGCTCATGGCCGCCGGCTGCCGGCAGCACGAGTGCCGTTTCCACCTAGACTCGCCCAATTGTTCGTCATGGCCGGACTTGTTCCGGCCATCCACGCCTTGGCCGCAGTAAAGACGTGGATGCCCGGGACATCAGGGCGCCCGTCTTCGACGGGCTATGCCCGGGCATGACGAATGCTGATGCTGTGGAGATCAGGCAGCATGATCCAATCCAAGCGAAACACGCTTTGGCCGCCGACCCACCCACGTTCACGGCGTCAGGACTTCGGCGCCGTCTTTGGAACCTTGGTCAGATCCCAGGTATCGATCGTCGCCGGAACGAGCTCGGGCTCCACGAACTGTTTCACCCACTCGGCGATCTTGCCGTCATCATTGGCTTTCTTGATCGCCGCATTGACGTAGTCGCGCAGCGCCGTGTCCCCCTTGCGCACGCCGATGCCGCGAAATCCGATCTGATAAAGTTCACCCACGAGCTCCGTGTCCGCGTTCTTCTTGGCGATGCCGACCAGGATCGCGAAGTCGTGCGCAAAGCCGTCGGCGCGCTTTTGCAACAAGGCCTGCAGGCCGTCCGAGACGTTGTCGAGCTTGAGCAGCTTCACGTCGCTCATGTTCTTCTCGAACCAGTCGATCTGCCAGGCCCCCTTCATCACGACGACGGTCTTGCCCTTGAGGTCGTTCAGCTTCTTGATCGCGCTCCCCTTCGGCACCAGGACGTCGCTGCCGCCCCAGGCGTAGGGCTCGGAAAAATCGACCACCCTCGCCCGCTCCTCGGTAATGCCGAGGGTCGCGACCAGCATGTCGACCTTGCCGCCCACCAGCATGGGAATGCGGTTCGCCGCGGTCACGCACGTCAGCTCTGCCTTCGCGGCATCGCCGAGCGCGTCAACCCCGATCTGGCGCGCGAGGCTCACTTCGATGCCTTGGTTTTTGCCTTGATTGTCGAGAAATCCGTCCGGCGGATAGTCGCACTTGATCCCGATCCGCACGGTCCCGGCTTTCTTGAGCGCGTCGGGCGCGGGCGGCAGATCGCCCGCAGAGGCCGCGGATGCCGCACATGCGGCCGCGACCGCAAGCAGCACGATTTTTGTTGTCCTGACGTGCAAGACCATCACCCTCTCCCATAGTTTTGTCGAAGACGGGCGTAACGCCCTGTTGAAGGTTTGCGCCCAGCACCGCGTCGCAAATTTCATGTGACGAACAGGATAATGTCAAATACCATTTATGGGTCATTCCCATAAGCTGATGTTATCTTCGTGCGCAGCTATGACGTGCGCCACAGAAGCGCCGAGTATCTCATGGGCTCCGTAAGCCAGCGGATGCGCGAGATGGAACCTGTTCCGAGACCACGCGTTGCCGCCCGGAAATCGATGCGGAGGTTGCTATGAAAGCAATGATGATGGCATGCGCCGCGATTGCGCTCGCTCTTGGCGCTGCCGTTCCGGCGCAAGCCAAAGGTTGTCTGAAGGGTGCGCTGGTCGGCGGCGTTGCTGGCCACTATGCGGGCCACCACGGCGTACTTGGAGCCGCGGCCGGCTGTGTCATTGGCCGGCATGAGGCGAACAAGCGCGCCCGAATGGAGCGAGAACGCCAGCGAGAGGGCCGGCGGCAGAACATCGACGACCGCTCGATGTAGGCCATCCGCCGGCTATCGCACCTACTGCGCGGCGGCCGTGCCGCCCCGGTTCCAGCCACGCCCGCCTTCGCCGAAGATCTCGAACCCCGTTTCCGTGACCGCAATGGTGTCCTCGAGCTTGATGAAGCCGCGGGTCGGGTGCTTCAGCGTGGTTTCGACCGAGATCACCATGCCGGCCTCGAGCGGGCGATGCGCGTCCTCGTCGGTGTAGGGCACCGGACCGTCGTTGGTCAGGTGCGGCGCCTCGTGGCTGACCAGGCCCATGCCGTGGGCGAGGAATTCCATATTGTTGTGCTGCTTTGATTTGGCCACTAGCGCCTCGCCGGCGGCATAAATTTCTCCTCCCATGGCCCCGGCGCGGATCGGCTTGAAGGCCGCGCGCTGAATCGTCTCGATTTCGCCCAGCAGGTCCTCCAGCTCCGCATCCGGCTCGCCGAGGATCGCCATGCGGGCGAGATCGCCGATATAGCCGTGGTAGTTGCCCCCGGAGTCGATCGAGAGCACATCGCCCTGCTCCCAGCGCTGCGGCGAGGGCGCCCGGTTGTGGCTGGTCCCGGCGGCGATCAGGCAGTATTCGAACGTCATGCCGCGATTGACCTCCTCGCGGCGCAGCGCGTCGGCGATCTCTTCCTTGGTCGAACCCGGGCCATGGCTGGCGATCACGCTCATCATCGCATCGATCACCTTCTCGGATGCGGTGCGCAGCATCGCGAGCTCGTGCGGCGATTTGCGCAGGCGCTGGCGCTCCAGCACGACCAGCGCATCCTTGATTTCGGCGTCCGGCAGCGCGCTTTTCAGCGCCGCGCCCGCGTCCATCGGCATGAAGGTCGTCTCGATCCCGATCCGCCGCGCCGGCACACCGGAGCGTCGCAGATAGTCGGTCGCCTTGCGCATGGTATCGAGCGCGCCGGACGAGTTCGCCTGCACTTCGGGCGTCCAGAGCGGCTTGACCTGCTGCTGAAAATTCTCCAGCCGGTGACCGAAATAGGCGGCCTTCTCGGGGTTACCCTTCGGATAGACCATGATCGGCAGATAACGCGACAGCCCCATCGCATCCATGTAGTCGAAGAAGAACGCCCGGTGCCCGCCCAGCAGATACTGCACATTGTGCTTGGAGGTCGCGAGCAGCACGTCGATGCCGGATTCATCCATCAGGCGATCGAGACGCGCGCTATCGAATGGTGTCGCGATGGCGGGCATGTTGTTGTTTCCTCGTTTGGCTGCTTGTGGACGGGACGATTATAGCCGGTAATGCGATGACGAAAACGGGGTCTTGTCCTTGTCCGCGCCGATACAGAATGGCGAAATTTCAGCGCGGCCTCATGACCTGTTCGGCCATCCGAAAGGACTGACGGTTCTGTTCGCAACCGAGATGTGGGAGCGCTTTTCCTACTTCGGCATGGCCTCGCTGCTGGTCCTCTATCTGGTGAAATACCTGCTGCTGCCGGGGCAGACCGAACACGTTTTTGGCTACGCCGCCGTCAAGAGCACATTGGAAAGCCTGTTCGGACCGCTTGGCCCCCAGCCGCTCGCCTCCCAGATCGTCGGCCTCTA
>JBBWZU010000123.1:0-11023 GCA_039649225.1 Hyphomicrobiales bacterium
TGGCCGTCGGGGCACAACAGGACGAGCTTCCCGCCCTTGCCGTTGCTGATCTTCGCCGCGACGAGCAGGACGCGCACGCCGTAGGATGACAGGAAAGCCACCGACGTCAGATCGACGATGATCGCGCGTCGCTCGGTTGCGACCGCATTGAGTGGCATTTCGATCTCGATCGCGCCCGGGGAATCCAGGCGGCCGCTAAGCATCACCTTGGCAATCTCCCCGGGCAGTTCCTCAGTCCGGATATCCATTGCTCCGCCCATTTCAGACGCCCTGACGTGTTAGTCGTAGGATGACGCTTCGTCTTATCAAAGACAGAGCCGTCATTTCACAAGTTTTCAGAACAATTCACTCCCGCCCCAAAGCAATGCGGCGGCAGCCTACGCATAGTCACCCTCTGATTTACGCGAATCCATCGTGGCGACGGAGAGAAAACTATGTTCGCGGTTACCGAGATCCAGGCTTCTCAAGTCAAGGCCCCCCCGCCGCCCATGCTCCAGGCGGATTTGGAACCCAGTCGTTTCATACCGTCAAATCGGGAGGTTTCGGGTGCTGACGGTACGGATGCGGGGCGCTGCCTGCGGTTTCTGCGGCTTATTCATAGCAACCCCTATTCCCGCCCGTCGGCGGCCCGGGAGGGCGCCGTCATCGCGTGGCGCCAAAGTGCGCCGGGACGTGCCCTGCAAAATGGTTACGGGGCCACGGAACTGAATATCGCCAGTTGATTCGGCGAGAAAACGAACTCAGCGTGCTTTTTGCGCTAGTACCACTGAGTCAGGGCAACGCAGGCGGCGTGTACTGGAAAGGCTGCAACCAGTGGAGTACGTCTATATCCTCGGGCCAAGAGCTTGACCACTGCCGCAACCTTGTCTCGGCGAGCCGGGATACCTGCCGGACTGAAGTTGATGCTTCGCAGACAAGTGCGCGTCCCCAACAGCCAGGCCGAGATTCGGGGTGTCGTCGCTTTGGTGAATCAGTTCGGTGCCGACCACGGCTTGCCGGACTCCATCATTGGCGACTTGAGCGTGGCGCTGGACGAAGCGCTCAATAACATCGTCGCGTATGGATATGAGGACAGCGCCGCGGACGAAATCGTTGTCACAGTCAGCTATGCGCCGCCGGAAATCCTTTTGGAGGTTCAGGACGGTGGCCGTGCCTTCGATCCGCTGCAAATGCCTCCCCCCGATCTAAGCGCGCCGTTGCAAGACAGAGCGGTCGGCGGGCTTGGGATTCACCTGATCCGCAACCTGATGGACGACGTAAGCTACACCCGCATCGTGGACAAGAACTGCCTCCGAATGGTCAAGACGATCTCGCCAGCAATTCCGCGTCCAGCACCGGCAACTGGCGCGGTGGCCGCGCATCCGGGTCCGCGCATCCTTGTCGTCGACGACAATGACGACAACCGTTATATGCTGACCCTCTACCTTGACGTCGAAGGCTACACGAATGTCTCGACGGTGCAGAACGGGGACGAGGCCATCACACGGCTCGAACAAGAAAGCTTCGACCTCGTCCTGCTCGACGTGATGATGCCCAAGACCGACGGCTACGGTGTACTGACCTGGCTGAAGAACAAGAACCGGCTGCACAATCTGCCGGTCATCATGGTCTCGGCGCTCAATGAAATGAACAGCGTGGTGCGCTGCATCGAGCTTGGCGCCGTGGATTATCTCACCAAGCCATTCAACCCGGTGCTGCTCCGGGCGCGGCTCGGCGCATGCCTTGAGAAGAAGCGGCTGCGCGACCAGGTCCGTGCTCATCTTACCCGCCTGGAGGACGAGCTCGAAGCTGCGCGCGAACTGCAGATGAGCATGGTGCCGCGGTCGTTTCCAGCACCAGGCCGCGATTTTCCCTGGGACATCCACGCCAGCATCGCGCCGGCGCGCGAAGTCGGCGGCGACCTTTATGACGCCTTTCGCACGGCGGACGGCGGCCTGTGTTTTTTCATCGGAGATGTCTCCGGAAAGGGAATGGCGGCTGCGCTGTTTATGGCCAGGACCAAGAGTATCGTCCGCATCGTCACCGATCTGATGCAGACGAATGGTGTGCCGGCCGGTCCGGCCGATATTATCGCACGCGTTAATCGCGAGCTATGTGCGGACAATGAGAGCACGATGTTCGTCACGATGTTCTTTGGCATGCTTTCGGCGCAAACCGGCGAACTGTCCTATTGCAATGCCGGGCATAACCCGCCTTACCGGATCGACAACGGCGGACCGACGACGGTCGACGGCGCGACGGGCGTTGTGCTCGGAATCGATCCCAATGCCGCCTACACATCAGGCACCCTCGCACTGACATCGGGCGAGACGCTCGTTCTTTACACCGATGGGGTGACGGAGGCGTTCAACGCGGCTAACGAGCCGTTTTCCGAGGAGCGGCTTTGTGCGGTCCTCGCCGGGCATGGACGCTCTTGCGCAGATGTCATTGAAGCCGTTGCGGCGGCAATAAAAGATTTCGTCGGGGATACGCCGCGCTCGGATGACATCGCCGTGCTGGCGCTGCGCCGTGTCTAGCAATGGGCGCAAGACCTGGCCGGTTTCCTAAAACACGATTTTCCCGTTGCACGTCATAGCGTTAGAGACAGAGCCCGCCGGACACTGCTAACCTAGCACGATGAGTTTGCTGGCCCGCATTACTGCTCGCGACGCGCGCCCGGTTCCCGACGCACACTGCGAGTCGGGCCCGCCGGCTGTAAAATCCGCGTCGGCCCTGAAGTCATTTTTGCGCCGGGCCCGCTCGCGGCTGTTCACCAAATATGCCGCCCTTTTCGTATTGGTCGTGACCGTCGCGCTGTTGTTCAACGGCATCATCGACGCGCTCTTTTACTATCGGGAGAACAGGGAGGCGCTGGTTCGCGTCCAGCGCGAGCAAGCAGAGACGGCGGCTGCCAAGATCGGCCAGTTCATCAAGGAGATCGAAGGGCAGCTTGGATGGACGACGCAGCTGTCGTGGGCGACGGGCTCCATCGAGCAGCGGCGGTTCGACGCCTTGCGGCTGTTGCGCCAGGTGCCCGCCGTCACCGAGCTTGCGCAGGTCGACGCGAACGGACGGGAGCGGCTGCGGGTGTCGCGCCTGTCGATGGATGTCATCGACAGCGGGCTTGATCTGTCGAGCGAACCGAAATTCACCGAGGCTGTGGCCAATAAGATCTACTACAGCGCGGTTTATTTCCGCCGCGAGTCGGAACCTTACATCACGCTTGCGACGACGGGCGCCCGGCGCGATGCCGGCGTGAGCATCGCTGAGGTCAACCTCAAGCTCATCTGGGATGTGATCTCGCAGATCAAGGTCGGCGAGCACGGCCTTGCCTATGTGGTCGATGCGCAGGGGCGTCTGATCGCGCATCCGGATATTAGTCTCGTCTTGCGCAATACCGACGTCTCGCAGCTTCCCCAGGTCCGCGCGGCGCTTGGCGACGTGTCGCGTAGTTTCGCCACGGCATTGCCCGAGGCCAAGAACCTTCAAGGCCGCGAGGTGCTGACCGCCTATGCGCTGGTGAAGCCGCTCGGCTGGCTCGTGCTCGTCGAGCTGCCGGTCGCCGAAGCCTATGCGCCGCTCTATGCGGCGGTGGAGCGTCTCGCACTAATCCTGCTGGCCGCGCTTCTCTTTGCCGTGATGGCCGGAATGCTGCTCGCGGGGCGCATGGTCGGGCCGATCCATATTCTGCGAACCGGCGCGGCACGCTTCGGTGAGGGCGATCTATCGCGGCGAATCTCGATCAAGACCGGAGACGAGCTGGAGGGCCTTGCCGATCAATTCAACGACATGGCGGCCAAGCTGCAGGATTCCTACACCGGCCTCGAGGGCAAGGTCGAACTGCGCACGCGCGAGCTGCGCGAACTTCTCGAGCAACAGACGGCGGCCGCCGAAGTCCTGCGCGTCATCAGCAGCACACCGGGCCAACTCGCTCCGGTATTCGATCTGATCCTCAGGAACGTGACGCGGACCTGCGAGGCCAAGATCGGAATGCTTCTGCTGCGGGACCGCGATTCCTACAAGGTTGTCGCCAGCCTCGGCGTGTCGTCGGATGTCGTTGACCATTACAATCAGCGAAAGAGCCCGATGCTTTCCGCAAGCGGCCTGGCCCAGATGGCTGACGTGCGCAAGACAAACCACGTGATCGACGCCCGCGCGACCGAGGCCTACGCGAAGAGGGAAGAGTTCCGCGTTGCCACCGTCGAGCTGCTTGGCGCGCGCACGTTCCTCAACGTGCCCTTGTTCAAGGACGATCAGATGCTCGGCTTCATCGGAATCTATCGCGACGAAGTCCGCCCGTTCAGCGACCGGCAGATTGCACTCGTGGAAAATTTCGCGACCCAAGCCGCCATCGCGGTCGAAAACGCGCGATTGCTGGGCGAGTTGCGTGCGAGGACCACCGAGCTTAGCGAATCTCTCGAGCAACAGACGGCCGCTGCCGAGATACTCCGTCTCATCAGCAATGCGCCGGGGGATCTTCCGCAGGTATTCGACGCCATTCTGGCGAATGCGACCCGCCTGTGCGGAGCCATGGGCGGGAGCATGTACCGGTTCGAGGACGGCGCCTACACGGCGCTCGCGATGTTCGGAATGCCGCCGCCGGCCGCCGCATTCTTCCGTCAAGGAACGATCCGCCCGCCGCCCGGCAGTGGGTTCGCGCGCATGGTCAGCGAGAAGAAGACGATCCATGTCATCGACGCGCGCGAAACCGAGGCCTACCGAAGCGCTGAGCGGTTTCGCGTCGCCACAGTCGAACTGATGGGCGCGCGGACGTTCCTCAATGTACCGATGCTCAAGGATGATAAGCTTCTCGGCGTGATCGGTATCTATCGCGACGAGGTGCGCCCCTTCGACGAACAGGAAATCGCGCTGGTCGAGAATTTCGCCAGTCAGGCGGCGATCGCGATCGTGAACGCGCGTTTGCTGCAGGACCTGCGTGCCGAAACCGAGAAGCTTGAGCGCTCCGTCGCCGAGCTCGGCGCCCTGAGCGAGGTGACACGCGCGGTGAATTCGACGCTGGATTTGCAGACGGTCCTGTCGACGATCGTGACCAATGCGGTGCAGCTTTCGGGTACCGAGGCGGGCGCGATCTACGTGCTCGACCCGGTGACGCATGAGTTTCGCATGCGGGCGACACACGGCATCAATGCCTCGCTCATCGTCGCGCTCAATACCACGCGGGCGCACGAGAGGAATCTGCGGCGCTATCTGGAGAAAGCAGCCGACAATCGTCCGTTTGTCATGGATGTGCGCACCGAGCCCGATACGCCGATGCGCGCCATTCTGTTGCAGGGGGGCTTCGACATCCTGCTCATCATACCGCTGCGCGATCCGGTGGGCGGCGGCCTTGTCGGCGCGCTGGCGGTGCGTCAGCGCGAGACCGACAATCTCTTCTCGCACACGGTTGAACTGCTGCAGACCTTTGCGGCCCAGTCCGTATTGGCGATCCGCAACGCGCATTTGTTCGCCCAGATCGAGGAGAAGAGCCGCCAGCTCGAAATTGCCGGTGAGCACAAGTCGCAATTCCTCGCCAATATGAGCCACGAACTGCGCACGCCGCTCAACGCGATTATCGGATTGACCGAAATGCTGTTCACGAACGAGCAGCGATTCGGAACCGAAAAGGCAGCCGAGCCGCTGCGCCGCGTCCATCGCGCCGGAAGCCATCTGCTCGACCTGATCAATCAGGTCCTCGATCTCTCCAAGATCGAGGCGGGAAAATTCGAACTCGACTTGGAAGCCACAAACCTGCTTCCACTCATCGACGAGGTGATCGGCACGGCACGTGAGCTTGCCGAACGAAACAAAAACCGCTTGGCGGTCGAAGCGCCGGCCGACCTCGGCGCGATGCTGGTCGATCCGATGCGGTTGCGTCAGATACTGCTCAATCTCCTGAGCAATGCATGCAAGTTCACCACCGAGGGCGACGTCATGTTGAGCGTCCGCCGCCGCACCGCGAGCGATCGCGACTGGGTCGAATTCTCGGTATCCGACACGGGTATCGGCATGACGGCCGAACAGCAGGGCAAATTGTTCGAGGAATTCATCCAGGTCGACAGTTCGACCGCGCGGCGCTATGGCGGCACGGGCCTTGGGCTGGCGATTACCCGCAAGCTGGTTCGCATGATGGGTGGCGAGGTGAAGGTTGCGAGTGAAGCCGGGAAGGGCGCGACGTTCACCGTTCTATTACCCGACGCCGGGCACGATGGCGCTAGCCGATGAGACGCTGCCTCGCGACTCTACCCACGCTACCCCGCATATAGGACTTGGAACGTGCCGCGGATTTTGTACGTCGAAGACAATGACGACAATGTCTACATGCTCAAAATGCGCTTCGAGGTGTTGGGCGGATACCAGATGCTCGTTGCGGCTGACGGCGAGCAAGGAATCCGGATGGCCGCCGACGAGCGACCCGCCCTGATCTTGATGGACCTCGATCTGCCGGTGATCGACGGCTGGGAGGCGGCGCGGCAACTCAAGGCCAGCCCGTCCACCCGCGATATTCCGATCATCGCGCTTTCGGCGCACGCGCTCGTCGGCGCGCGCGAGAAAGCGCTTGCGGCCGGGTGTGATGAATTCGACACCAAGCCTGTCGACTTCGATCGTCTTCTTTCAAAGATCACGCGCCTGTTGAATAAATAAGGTTTCGGCGCCCTCATTCGATCAGTTGGTCGGCGAGCGCGAGCAATGTCGCGGGCACTTCCACGCCCATCGCCTTTGCGGTCTTGAGATTGATGGCAAGCTCGATCTTGATCGGCTGTTCCACCGGCAACTCGGCGGGCTTGGCTCCGCGCAACACCTTGACGAGCAGCCGCGCCTGCATCCGTCCGACTTCGGAGAACCGTGGGCCATAGGCGGCCAGCCCGCCCTCGGCGGCCATTTCGGGCGTGTGATGCATGGCCGGAAGCCGCAACGCGATGGTCTGTTCGATGACGGTACCGCGCGTGATGTTGAACAGCGGAGAGGCGAGGACGTTCAGGGCCTGCGCCCCTGATGCCTTCGCTTCCGCGACGGCGCGGACCACATCGTTCGGGCCGGCCACGTTGTGGATCGACAGGTCGATCCGGCGATAACGCGCCGCGTCCTGAAGGATCTGGATCTGGCGGGGCAGCGTCGTTTTCGGATCGACGAGAGAAGCCATGCGGCGCAGCCCGGGCACCAGATCGATCAAGACCTCCTGGCGCTTCCCGTCAAGTTCCGAGGAGAGCATGCTGATCCCGGTGGTGTTTGCGCCCGGACGCGCCAGCGATTTTATCAGGCCGGCGCCGATGAAGTCGTCCGTCACCCCGATGATCGGTATCGTTGATGTCGCCTGCTGGGCGCCGCGGATCGCCGCATCGCCGCCGCACAAAATGACGTCGACCTTGGCCTTCACCAATTCCACGGCCAATTCGGGAAACTGGGAAAAGCGGCCGGAAAAACCGCGCTCGTCGACGACGAGGTTTTTGCCTTCGGCAAAGCCGAGCGTGCGCAACTCGTCGAACAGTCCATCATAGTTGGGCTGGGCGCGCGAGGAGGGCGTCAGCACGCCGATGCGATAGGTGCGCCCAGTCTCCTGCGCTAATGCCGGAAGAGCGGTGATTGCGAGCGCGCCGGCTTGTGCAAGCATCCGGCGCCGCGTCACGCCCGTCGCGAACTGGTTCGGCTTCGCCATTCCGGTGATCTCAAAATTAGAGCTATGGGCCGGGCGAACAGCATATCGTTATCCGCGCCTTCTTGCCTTACGAAATCGCCGAGCGTCGTCTATTCACGTACCCAGTTCAAATGAGGAATGTAGGAGTGACCCGGCTGGCCGATCGCAGGCGCGGTCTGAGCCATCGCATTGCTGTTGACGGAGGTCGTCAATGGCCGCTCGATCCCCTCCCAATTCGGAAAAGTCGAGCGCTCGGTGAGGTGGACGACGACATCATCGCGGATCGCGTAGGTCCCGAAATAGCCGAGCGCCGGGCCGATGGGAGTGCGCGGATCGGCGTCGGACTTCGGGCGACCCGCCGCAATGATCATGAGCGAGAAGCGGCCATTTTGCGTATAGGTCAATTGCCCTTCAACGCCCGCGCCCCACGGGTTGTTGGTCGTTCCGTTCTCGTATTGATCGTAGACTTGGCTCAGCGTCCAGGTACCGACGATCTGATCGGCCAGCGATTGTGCCATTGCGGTCCTTGCTCCGACGTTGATCCCTAAAACCTGCAGTCCAATGACGCTCTGCCGAAACAAAAGGTCCATCGCCGCCCCTCGTAGAGATGCGGCCATCGAGCATGCGCAAGCTTAGCATATTGCGAGCTCCCGCCGCCGATGCCGCCTTCAATCAGTTTGGAGGCGTTAGCTCCACCGGGAAGTGCGGCTAACTTCATTGAAGGCAGCCACAGAAGTCCGGTCCAAGAGGTCCGCCGACTGCACAACGGGTCCAGCCCTATTCGATCACCTCGTCCGCGCGGACAAGGAAGCGCGGCGGAACAGCGAGTCCAAGCGCCTTGGCGGTCTTCTGATTGAACACCAGCTCGACTGTGGTCGCCTGCACCACCGGCAGATCGGCGGGCTTCTCACCCTTGATAATTCTTCCCGTATAGATGCCGACCTGCATATAGGCCTCGGTCAGGCTGCCGCCCATGGCGATCAGTCCGCCGGCGGCGGCGAAGGATCGGAAGTGGTAGATCGCCGGCATCTTATGGCGCAGCGCCAGCGAGGCGAGCTGGACGATGCGGGAATTGAAAAAGGTGTCGGGCGTGATCACGAGCGCATCCGGCCGCTCACGCGCAAAGACTGCGAAAGCGGCATCGATGTCGCTTGCTGCGCTCGCCTGCAGGACCTTGACCTCGAGCGTCAGCGCCGCGGCCGCCGCCTGAGTCCGATCCGTATAGGCGCGCGTCATCGGCGCATTTTCCGGATTCACCATGAGCGCCACAGTCGCGGCGTGCGGCAGCAGCTCACGCAGCAGCTCGAGCCGCTTGGCGGCGAGCTCGACATTGAGCGTCGCGACGCCGGTGACGCTGCCGCCGGGCCGGCTCAAGCTTATCACGACTCCGGCCTCGACCGGATCAATCGCGGACGCGAACACGATCGGGATCGATGAAGCCGCGGCGCTCACGGCGAGCCTGGGGGGCGGCATCGTGCCCGCGAGGACCAGCACGGCGACCTTGCGCCGCACCAGTTCCTCAGCGTGCTCCAGGAACTGCTCGTGCGTTCCGATACGGAATTCGAGGTTTACGTCGCGGCCGACCACCAAACCGGTTGTGGCGAGGCCTTGCTGGAATGCGTCGAAGATCGGATCGTCACGGGTCGGCGATCCGCTGCTCAGGAAACCGATCACCGGCAGCGTCTGCTGCGCGCGGCCGGCACGCACCAGGAATGGTGAGGAAAGGGCCACGCCGCCAAGCCACGTGATCAACGCCCGCCGCTTCATCTTGACCGCCTTGTCGGCGCCGGCGTCTTGAACAGGCCGGCGCATCGGGGCAGCATACCGAGTGGCCAAACCGCGGCAAGTCAGCGCCCGCCACGAGAAATCGGTGCGGCGCGCGTTGTCCGCACCGACCCATGCGGTTCAGCGCCGCGTCGGCCGATGCCACGGATTAGCGTCTCGGCCATCCGGCGACGATCCTGCGCGCAAGCGATTTTGAACCCCGCGCCGGGGACCGATTCGCAGCAGATTGCGGACTTCGCGCCGATTTCGAGAAGGGCTAACGGCGGTCATTCGAGATTGGCTCACGGGGTTACGCCTAGCGTTTTGAGTTCGACATTTGCGGCGTGTAATTCGATGAAGTCCTTCGGGCAATCCGCTACGGCGAGACGGAACAGGCGTGTTGCCTGATCCTTTGCGCCTTGCCGCAGCGCCAGTGCTCCACTGTAGAAATTGGCCTCGCAGACCTGGCCACTTTTGGTGTGGGCGTTGGCATCATCGGCAGCGGCGAGCACGGCCTGCGCTTCCATCTGCCCGAGGAACATGCGGATCACCGGCGCGGGCCACCTGGTCATGTCGATCTGTGCGATGTCTTGCGGCAAGCGGCTTGCCAGATCGCTGCGCTTGTCGACGATGTCGAGCCAGAGCGCCGCATAGGCATCTTTCGGATCAAGCTTGCTCGCCTGGTCGAGATCGGCCAGCGCCTTCGGCAGCGAGCCGCCGTAGAGGTTCGCGATGCCGCGGCCGAAGTAATTATCGGCTTGCTTCGGAGCGAGTTGGATCCCCTTGTCATAGTCCGCGATGGCGTGGTCGAGGTCGCCCTTGGCCTTGTACGCGTCGCCGCGGCCGTGGAAGGCGGTGGCCCTCTTGGGATCGAGCCGGATCGCCTCGTTGAACTCGGCGATGGCGCGGTCGAGGGCGCCCTTGGCTTTGTACGCGATGCCGCGGTTGTCGAAAGCGGCGGCCAGTTTGGGATCGAGCCGGGTCGCCGCGTCGAAGTCGGCGATGGCGCGGTCGACGTCGCCTTTCCTGCCGTACACGGCGCCGCGGCCGATGAAGGCATTGACATTCGCCGGATCGATGCGGATCGCCTCGTTGCAATCCTGCATCGCGCGGTCGTAATCGTTTTTCTCGTTGTACGCCCAGCAGCGGTCGACGTAGTACGGCGCCAGGCTCTTTACCGGCTCCCGGCCTGGCTGGATCATGGTCGTGCAGGCAGTGATCCGCAGGTCAGGCGTCAGGGCATGGTCCCGGTTTGCGCACGCGTCGATCTGCTGCGGTGACTGGGCGAGCGCCGGTGGAGCCGCAAGCGCAGCGATCGTCGCGGCAAGCACGCTTGCAATCAAACGCCCAAACAAATGCCGTTGTGCATGGCCCATTCATTCCTCCATCGCTGTACTTTGAAAAAGAATACTGCGCCGCGCGGCGATGCCGCGGTTGACCCGTTGGACCCAATCCGCCCTACGCGCCGACCCCATTTATTCCTGCTCTGACCCCATGTCTTCTTGTTCTGGCCCGAATACATCTTTCAGGGATTGATCGAGACAAAGTCCCATGCATTTTGGAAAATCGACGTCGCACATCATTTTCCGCCCGGCCAACCTCTCGATCGGGACACCTGCCAGGCATTGCCGATGGTCGGCTCGGCAC
>JBBWZU010000198.1:0-6895 GCA_039649225.1 Hyphomicrobiales bacterium
GCGTGAACTATCTCTGGCGCCTGATGCGCCCGGGGGCGATCTCGCTATCGCAGGGGGCGGCAGCGCCCGCCGGCGAAGCGCCGTATGCGACCTGGATCCGCCTCTTCGATGAAGATCCGGACCGCGACCGCACGCGTCACGCGGAGCGCCTCTCGGCCCTGCAAAAACGGCCGCTGATCTCGATCCTCGCCGTGCTGACCGTGGCGGAACCATCAGCGCTGGCGCGGCTCGCGCGCAGCGCAACCGGGCAGATTTATCCCGCCTGGGAACTGTTGTTGGCGGCCCCGCAGGCCGAGCACGATGCGATCCGCGAAACTCTTGTCACGCACGGACTCGATTGCGCCAGGCTGCGGCTTGTCAACGCAGGCGCGGACGAGGTCGAAAGCCTCAACGCGGTTCTCGCCGTTGCGCAAGGCGACTACGTCTTGCCGCTGGCGCAGGGCGCCTTGTTGCGCCCACATGCGCTGCTCGAATTCGCGCTCACGCTGACGCAACACCCCGATGCCAAACTGATCTATGCCGATGAAGACCTGATGGATCCGGACGGTAAGCGCCGCGACTGGCGCTTCAAGCCGGTATGGTCGCCGACCATACTGCAGGCGTTCGATTACCTGGGGCAGCCGGTGCTGATGCGGCACGCGACCGTGCGCGCGCTCGGCGGCTGGCGCGCCGGAACGGCCGGGACACATCATGATATCGCACTGCGCCTCACCGGTACGGCCGAGCCGCGCACCATCGTGCACCTTGCCAAGCTGCTGCTTCATGGCGCGCCGGCCCCCGCGCCGACTGCTCCTATGTTGCCGCGTCCGCGGCCTGATCTGCCGGCGCCGCGTGTCTCGCTCATCATCCCGACACGCGACCGCGCCGATCTGCTGCGCGCCTGTATCCGCTCGATCCGGTCGCGGACCGATTATGAGAATTTCGAGATTCTCATCGTCGACAATGGCTCTGTCGAAGCTGCGACCCGGCAGCTTTTTGCCGAGCTGAGCGCCGACCGGTCGATCCGCATCCTGCCGCGGCCGGGCCCGTTCAATTTCTCGGGCCTGAACAATGCCGCGGTGCGCGAAGCGACCGGCTCGATCATCGGCCTCGTCAACAACGACATCGAGGTGACGCATGGCGAATGGCTCGGCGAAATGGTGGCATTGGCGATGCGGCCGCAAACCGGTTGTGTCGGCGCAAAACTGCTTTATCCCGACGGCCGCATTCAGCATGCCGGGGTCGTGCTCGGCCTGCGCGGCATCGCGGGCCATGCCTATTGCTTCGCGCCGGCGGATGAGCCCGGTTATCTCGATCGTCTGCGCATGGCTCACAATGTGAGTGCCGTCACGGCGGCATGCCTGCTGGTGCGCCGGGAGGTCTATGATCAGGTCGGAGGTCTCGACGAGAGCCTGACCGTGGCGTTCAACGATGTCGACTTCTGCCTGCGTGTTGCCGCCGCCGGCTATCTCAATCTCTGGACCCCTTTCGCCGAACTGATCCACCACGAATCGGTCAGCCGCGGGCGCGATCTCACGGCCGCGAAAGCCAGGCGCTTTGCCGACGAGCACGCGATCATGCAGCGGCGCTGGGGCGCGGCTTTGCTCGACGATCCGTATTATTCGCCGCATCTGACGCGCGATGCCGAAGACTTCTCGCTGCGTTTGCGATAAAGCGCCAGCATGATCAACATCCTGCTGCTCACACGCTACGAGAGGCTCGGTGCGAGCAGCCGCATCCGCTTTCTGCAATATCTGCCGGCGCTGGAGCGCGAGGGCTTTGCGTTCGACGTGCAGCCGCTGCTCGGCAACGACTATGTGCGCTCGCTCTATGGCGGACCGAAAGCCGGCGCCGGCAATCTGCTGCGCGCCTACTGGCGGCGGTTCGGCGCGCTTCGGCGGCGCCTGAAATACGATGTGATCTGGCTCGAGAAGGAAGCCTTGCCATGGCTGCCGACCTGGATGGAGATCGCGCGCCTCCAGGGCATGCCCTATGTGGTCGACTACGACGATGCCTGGTTCCACCGCTACGAGAACCATTGGCTTAAGCCCCTTCTCGGCCGCAAGATCGACGCGGTGATGCAGGTCGCCGACACGGTCGTCGCCGGCAATCAGTATCTGGCGCGGCGTGCACGCCAGGCGGGCGCGCATCGCGTCGAGATCGTCCCGACCGCGATCGACCTCGACCGCTATCAGAACCTTCCCGCCACGCCAGCTGGCGCGAGCCTCACGGTCGGCTGGATCGGCATTCCGCTCAACGCGCACTACCTGGGCATCGTCGCGCCGGCGCTGCGCACGCTCGCCGGCGAGCCAAAATTCTCGCTCCATGTCGTCGGCGCGCCCGTGCCGGAGGCGCTCGCCGGCCTTCCGGCGCAAAGCTTTCCCTGGACCGAGGACAGCGAAATCGCGCGGATCGCCGCCTTCGATGTCGGCATCATGCCGCTGCACGACACGCCGTGGGAGCGCGGCAAATGCGCCTACAAATTGCTGCAGGTGATGGCCGCCGGAAAGCCCGTGGTCGCCTCGCCGGTGGGCGCCAACGCGCAAGTTGTGCAGCACGGCGTCAACGGGTTCCTGGCCGATAGCCCTGCGGAATGGGCGGACGCGTTGCGCCGCCTCGGGGACCCGGATCTGCGCCGCCGCATGGGGGCGCAGGCGCGAAAAACCGTGGAGGACCAGTATTCGACCGCCGTCGTCCGCCCCCGGCTGGCGGCGATTCTCGGCGCGGCTGCGGGGCGTTAGCGCTCCGCGCTGCGGCGTTGATCGGACGGATTGGCGTCTGTATGGTCCGCCCGCGTTCGCCGGCCGGACCTGCGAGCGTGTTGGGGCGTAGCCAAGTGGTAAGGCAGCGGATTTTGATTCCGCCATCCCCTGGTTCGAATCCAGGCGCCCCAGCCAGCCAAAAGGTTAGCGAGATCGGCCAGCATCGGATGGCGGAAACGTATCCGTAACGTCAGTCTAAAAACCGATCACCCGTTTCGCGTAAGATCACGTCATCCGTGATTCGAACCCGCAAGGTCCAAGTCCTCGATGGCGGCATTGGCCCCCATTCTCAGTCCCCATGGCGTGTTGAGCCTGAAGCCGTCGGACGAGGCGGTGGCGTTGGACGCCACGCGCGGACCGCGGACCGAGAAGGCATTCGCGCGAGGCGCGGGTCATGGGCTGCTGCATCTTGGCGCGGACGAGGTAGGAGCCAGCCTTCCTCCAGTGCTGGCGTATTGGCGCGAGTTCGGGACACGCTATGTCACTGCTTTGTGTGCGCTCCCCAATCTCGGCGAAGCCGCGAAGAAGCCGGCCGTTCCTTCTCCGACCGAAGCGGAACTGAATAGGGTGGCGGCGGCGGTGCCGCCGATGGTCGGCGCGGAATACCTGACGTCCTCGGTCCTCGCCGATCTCTGGCGGACAATGGACGCGGCATGCGATGCCGAACTGACCGAAGCCAAGACTTCCGTTCAGGAATTCCTCAAGTCCCGTCACCCCGCTTGGAATTTGGTCGGGCGCGTCCACTTCAATCTCGCCGAAAACCGTAAGGACGAAGAAGCGCCGTTCGCTTTTCTCGCCACCTATACGACGCAGCTGTCGGCACAGGCCAAGGCGCAGCATCTGCCGCTCGGCAAGGCCTTGCAGGAATATGCCGGCGCGAACAACCGCGAGCGGCTGCTGTCACTGCTGATGCCGGTCCAGCGCGCCGCCGAGCAATGCGGCTGGCTGAAGACGATGGTCGATGCCGGCGCGATCTATCATCCGTTGCGCTGGCGTCCGCAACAGGCTCTGCAATTCCTCAAGGACGCGCCGGCGCTCGAAAGCGCCGGCGTCGTCGTGCGCATGCCGGCGGCCTGGCGGATGAACCGGCCCGCACGCCCGCAGGTGAAGGCGACGGTCGGTGGCAACGCGCCCGCGCAACTCGGGCTCGACGCGTTGCTCGATTTCCGCATGGACGTCACACTCGACGGCGAGACGCTGACCAAGGCCGAGATCAAGCGCTTGCTCGCGCACTCCGACGGATTGGCCTTCATTCGCGGCAGGTGGGTCGAAATCGACCACGAACGATTGAGTCGGACTCTCGGCCAATTCGAGGCAGTCGAGCGTCGGGCCGCCGCCGAAGGCCTGTCGTTCGGCGAGGCCATGCGCCTGCTGGCCGGGGCCGGGATTTCCGACGGCACGGCCGGCGTCCAGGCAGACATCGATTGGAGCCAGACCGTGGCCGGCCCATGGCTGGCGCAGACGCTGGCCGAGTTGCGCCAGCCCGACGGCTCTCTCGGCGTCGAGCCCGGTCGGTCTCTCAAGGGTACGCTGCGGCCTTATCAACAGGCGGGCGTGCAATGGCTGCATCTGCTCGCGCGGCTTGGCCTCGGCGCGTGCCTTGCCGACGACATGGGTCTTGGCAAAACCATCCAGGTGCTCTCGCTGCTGCTGGTGCTGAAGGGGCGGGGGAGCGAAACGCGCAAACCGTCGCTGCTGGTGGCGCCGGCCTCGTTGCTCGCCAACTGGGCCGCGGAGATCGCCCGCTTCGCGCCGAGCCTGAAGGCGATCGTAGTCCATCCATCGGCGATGACGGCCGACGAACTCAAGGCGGAGGGTCCCGGCGACCTGGTGGATGTCGATCTCGCCATCACCAGCTACGGCTTTCTGGCCCGCGTGCCCTGGCTGGTGACGACGTCGTGGCGGCTCGCAATTCTCGACGAGGCGCAGGCGATCAAGAATCCGGGCGCCAAGCAGACCAGGACCGTCAAACAGCTCAAGGCCGACGCGCGCATCGCGCTGACCGGCACGCCGATCGAGAACCGGCTCGGCGATCTGTGGTCGATCTTCGATTTCATCAATCCAGGGCTGCTGGGATCGTCCAAGCAGTTTTCGTCCTACGCCAAGCATCTCGCCGACAGCGAGGCGCATAACCCCTACGGCCCGCTGCGCGAACTGGTGCGGCCCTATGTCCTGCGCCGGATGAAGACCGACAAGCGCATCATCGGCGACTTGCCGGACAAGACGGAGGTCAAGGCGTTCTGCGCGCTGAGCCGTCGGCAGGCGGCGCTTTATCAGCAGGCGGTGGACGATCTCGCCGAGCGGCTCGACAGCGCCGAGGGCATCGAGCGCAAAGGCCTGGTCTTGGCGCTTCTCATGCGATTGAAGCAGATCTGCAATCATCCCTCGCAATGGCTTGGCGACGGCGCCTGGGCCGAGGAGGACAGCGGCAAGTTCGCCCGCCTGCGCGATATTACCGAGGAGATCGCCGCGCGGCAGGAGAAGGTGCTGATTTTCACCCAATTCAAGGAGACCACGGCGCCGCTGGCGGCGTTCCTCGGCTCGGTGTTCGGCCGGGAGGGTCTCGTTCTGCACGGGGAGACGGCGGTCGCAAAGCGCAAGGACTTGGTGCGCCGGTTCCAGGAGGACGAGGATGTGCCGTTCTTCGTGCTGTCGATCAAGGCTGGCGGCGCGGGCCTCAACTTGACCGCGGCCTCGCATGTGATTCACTTCGACCGCTGGTGGAATCCGGCGGTCGAAAACCAGGCCACCGACCGCGCCTTCCGCATTGGGCAGACCAAGAACGTGCTGGTGCACAAGTTCATTTGCCGCGGGACAGTCGAGGACAAGATCGATCAGATGATCGAGGCGAAGCGGCAACTCGCCGGGGATTTTCTCGGCGCCGGCGCGGAGACGATCCTGACCGAATTGAAGAACGATGAACTGCTGAAGCTGGTGAAGCTCGATCTGGCCACGGCCATGAAGGAGAGCTGACGATGGGTTATTCCGAGTTCGGATGGGGCGAATATGTTTCGGTCGCCGACAAGCGGCGGCGGGCAGAAAAGGAATTGGCCAAACTCAAGAAGCGGGGGCGCCCGATCGCGCCCGTGACCGTCGAGGGCCGCAAGATTGCCAAGAATTTCTGGGGCAAGTCGTGGTGCACCAATCTCGAACGATACAGCGACTTTGCCAGTCGTCTGCCGCGCGGCCGGAGCTATGTCTGCAACGGATTGGTCGTCGACCTGCAAATCGCCAAGGGGAAGATCGACGCGAAGGTCAGCGGCTCTGAACTCTACGAGGTCACGATTACCATCGCGCCCGTCGCCGCAAAGCGCTGGCGCGCCATTTGCCGCGATTGTTCCGGCGCGATCGATTCCCTGGTGGAGCTTTTGCAAGGCCGCCTCGCCAAGGGTGTGATGGACCGGGTCTGCCGCGATGGCGACGGCCTGTTTCCGACGCCCGACGAGATCAAGCTCTCGTGCAGTTGCCCGGATTGGGCGGACATGTGCAAGCACGTCGCGGCGACGCTTTACGGTGTCGGCGCCCGGCTCGACGAAGCACCTCGGTTGCTGTTCGTATTGCGCGGCGTTGACGAGGGCGAATTGCTGGCCGGCGTCGGGCAAGAGTCGATGCTGCCGAAATCGGCGCCCGATGCCGACACCGTGCTGGACGCCGGCGACGTGGCGGCTCTCTTCGGGCTCGACATGGCCGAAGCCGCTTCTCCCGACATTACGGCGCCTGCCGTCTCAATGCCGTTGCGGCGGACCAAGACGACGCGTGAGGGCAAGGCCTCCGCGGCGAAGAAAACGTCCGCCGTACGAGGCGCCGATCCGCCGGCGCGAACCAAGGCCGGATCGACAAAGGCCAAAATCCCCCTCGAAAAAAGTTCCGAGCACAAGCGAGCGAAGCGCTCAGGCCGACGCCCGCCGGGATAGAAGGTTGTGCGGTCTCTGCGCGACTTCCGGCTTCGAGCATGGATAGGCTGTGGCGCTGCATTCTGTTATTTGCCGGTTCCCACCTCAAAAAGGCCGACCGATCACAATGAGCAAGCTCAAAATCACCGCGGGCCCGTTCACCTTCGACGCAAGGCTCGAAACCGAGGCGGCGCCGAAGACCTGCGCGGCGTTCCTGCGGCACATGCCGTTCAAGAGCCAGATCGTGCATGTGCGCTGGAG
>JBBWZU010000226.1:0-6621 GCA_039649225.1 Hyphomicrobiales bacterium
TCGCGATAGATCGCGAGCGTGCGCAGCTTGGCGAACTTGTCGATGGTCTCGATCGCGGTGTCGACGTTCTTCTTGAACGCCTCGCCGCCGTTCTTGTCGTGTGTCGCATGGAAGCGCCAGTTGGCGACCTGGATCAGCAGCATCGAGCGGGCGAGGCTGTTGGTCATCTCGGTCAGGCTCAGATCGTCGCTGGTCGAGAGCACGCGCTCGACCAGCGCGTTCGACACCGAGCTCATCGTCTCGCCGACTTTGTTCAGTTCCTGGTGGTTGGCCGCAACCTCGCTCATGAGGGTGGCAAGCGCGACGCGCTTGGTCTTCAGCTCGCCGATGCCGTTTTCCAGCGCTGCGAAGATCTTCAGCCGCTCGCCATCGGTCTCGGCCTGGCGCGCGGCGCTCAACAGCGACAGCGCCTTCTGCTCGGCGGCATTCGCCTGTTTCAACTGGGCTTCGTCGGCGACGGCCTTGTACTGCAGGTAGGTGCGCTGGATGACCTCGAAGGTCTGGCTGATCTGCAGCACCCGGGCATTGTTGTCCGCGATGGTGCCCATCCGGGCGACTTCTGTCTGGGTCAGCCCAAGCTGCCAGACCGCAAAACCCGCGAGCGTCACGGCCAGCGCCACGACGATCGCAAAGCCACCATAGATGCGAAATTTGACGCCGAGATTCATGGGATCGACCAGGTCTGTGCTAGGGCGAATACAATTGCCGACGGCGGATCCGTCGGCACGCGGTAGTTATGCACCGCAAGACCTGAACGAGCTTTTAATCCTGAAATTGATCGTGGAATTTTATTCGTTATGCCGTTTGGTAACGGCCGTGACGCGTGCGATGAATTTGAAATTCCTAAAGTGGTCAGCTGGCGCGAAGCAGCTCCGCGATCGCGCCCCGGGCTTCTTCGGATGCCGCGTTGAGGCGGTCGAGTGCGCTGCCGATCTCGCCCTCACGCGCGCCGGCCAGCTCGAGCGCTTCGGCGGCCCGCGCGACACGCCAGGCGCCGATGCCGCGGGCCGAGCCCTTCAGCGTGTGCGCCAGGGTCGCGACGCCGTTTGGCGCGGCGGTTCGCATGCGGGCGATCAGCAGGGCCGACTGTCGGTCGAATAGTTGTAGAACTTCGCGTTCCAGGTTACGGTCGCCAAGGGTGGTGCGAGCGAGGTGGACGAGGTCGATCGACCGGTCGTCGGGCGCCAGCGCGGGCGCCTCGGCAGAATCGATGTTGATCGGGTTTTCCATCGGCATAGCCGTCCCCTCTCTGGGCCGTATCCGGCCGCTTCGTTGTCCGAAACTGGCACAGGTAGCGCAAACAGTGAGTAAACGCGCGGCTGATTCTGACTGTCGGGCGCCGTCTAGGGAGCAGGGGAGCACGGAAAGGGTTAAGGCGCCTTGAAGTCCGGCACCCGCGCTCAATCCGTAGTGGCGCGGACGGCCGGCGACAAAATGAGCTTCCGTTAGGTTGTCCACAGGCTAAAATCAGCCAGCGACGCACCCCTGCACTATTGTTAACGATGATTAAAGGAGCGTTACCAATCCTGGTTTCATTCGTCCGGTGAGGGCGTTAGGATGCACATTCGGCGGCTTTCCGTTCGCGGAAGGGGCTGTCGCCTGCCGACGGGGGGAGGGAAGCTGCTCGCGCGCGTTTGGAGTGAGGCCTAGTGTTGGGTCCGTCCGGGCAGCATCCCTAGTAACGAGTTGAGGACGCGGACGCATCATGGCGAACATTCCGAAGCGAATTCAGGATCCGACCGAAGCTGCGATGTCGGCGATCCAGGAGGCCCTCAACTTACGTGACGATCTTCCGGTTGCATCCGGAGCGCGTACACCCGAATCGCCGGCACCCGCACCCGCCGCCGACCCCTTCGCTTCGATCGCCGCCGCGATGCAGACTCCGCCGCCGCGCGAGAATCGCCGCCGCCCCGCGCGTAGCGCGCCTCCCATCGATGAAGACCTGTTCCTCCAGGAGACCGTCGGCCAACCGGCCGCGCCGCCTTTCGGCCGCGCGCCGGCGCCCGCCGATATCGACGAGGTCAGGCCGACCCAGCGTGCCGCCAATGACGACCGCCAGTCGGTCGGCCAGATCCTGCAGTCGATGCAGCGCCGCCCCTCGCGCGCGCCCTACATGGCGGCCTTCTTCATTTCGCTTGCCTGGGTCGTCCTTGGCCTTGCGGTCGCTGCGACCTATTTCGGCACCGACCTGAAGGGGATCGCGTCTCCGGCCGCATATCCGACTTTGCTGACGCTCGCCGCCGGCATCGCGCTGCCGGTGCTGCTGTTCTACGTGCTGGCGCACATGATTTCGCGCGCGCAGGAGTTGCGCATCATCGCGCGCTCGATGACGGAAGCCGCCATGCGGCTCACCGAGCCCGAATCGATTGCGCGCGACTCCATCGTGTCGGTCGGCCAGGCCATCCGCCGCGAGGTCGCCGCCATGGGCGACGGCGTGGAACGCGCGCTGGCGCGCGCCGCCGAGCTGGAAGCGCTGGTGCACAACGAAGTCGCGGCGCTCGAGCGCGCCTATAACGATAACGAGCTGCGCATCCGCGGCCTGATCGAGGATCTCGCCAACCAGCGCGACAGCCTGGTCGGGCAGGCCGAGCAGGTGCGCAATGCGATCACCGGCGTGCATCTCGGCCTGACGCAGGACATCGCCTCGGTCAGCGAGATGGTCGCGGCGAGCGTCAACGATGCGGCGCAGCGCGTGACGCGCACATTGGCGGAAAAGGGCGAGCACATCACGCTGGCGCTCGGACGCGCCGGCGACAACATGATCGACGCCATCGGCGAGCGCGGCGGCGACCTCCTCGAGCAAATGACGCGCACCGGCGACGATGTGGCGCGCACGCTCGACAATGCCAGCGACAAGATGACGTCGAACATCGACGTCAAGTCGGATCATTTGAGCGCGCAGATCGCCGATCTGACCGTCAAGCTCGCGCAGATGCTCTCCTCGCGGCTCGACCACGTCACCGAGAACGTCGCGCAGAAGACGCTGGCGATCGCCGAGCAGCTGATGCGCCGTACCGACGAGATCTCGTCGAACCTGACGCGCACGACCGAGAGCATCACCGATCAGCTCGTCGGGCGCACGCAGGACCTGACCGAAACCATGGTGGAGACCGGCACCCGGCTCGCCGAGACGATCGCGGCGCGCGCCGACGACGTCAACAACACCCTGAAGGCCACCGGCGAGTCGCTGGTGCTCGACCTGACGCTGCGCGGCGGCGACGTGGTGGGCAAGCTGGAAGAAACCGGCGCGCGCGTCACCGAGACTATCGTGACGCGCGGCGGCAAGGTCGCCGACACGTTTCGCGAGGCGGCCGAAACCCTCGAGGCGACCATCAACGCCAAGGGCGACAGCGTGCGCGAGATGCTCGGATCGCGGCTGCAATCCTTCGAGGAGATGTTCACCCACGGCGGCACCGAGCTCGCCGACAAGATTTCACGCGACTCAGCTGCGCTCGGCGGCCTGATCACGCAGCACCTCGCCGAGTTCGACCGCACCGTAAAGGTCTACGGCGGCGAGCTGGTGGAGCGGCTCGGCCAGCGCACGGACGAAGTCACGGATTCGATGCGCTCGCACGTCGACAGTTTCGATAGCCGCGTGAGCGCGCGCACCAGCGAATCCGCGGCCTCGATGGACGAGCGGATCACGCGTCTTGGCGAAGCGCTCGATGGGCGCATCAATGCGCTCAATGACGCCCTCGGCGCACGCGTGATGGAGATCGCAAAGTCGCTGGCCGAAGGCGGCAAGGAAGTCGTCGGCGCGCTCGAGAAGCGCATCGACTACGCCAGCAACACCATCGATACGCGCGGCACCAAGCTCGCCGAAACGCTCGGCTCCAAGGCCGACGAGATCGACAAGGCGCTCGGCTCCCGCTCGCTTGAGATCGCCAACACGCTTGATGTCCGCATCAATCGCTTCCAGGAACTGCTGGTGGGCCGGGTCGAGACCGTCGCCTCGCAGATCGAGGTGCGCGGCCAGTCGGTCGGCAACGCCATCGTGTCGCGCATGGAGCAGTTGAGCCAGGCGATCCGCGTCAATGCCGGCGAGGCCGAGCGTTCGCTCGGTCAGCTCACCGCCTCGACCGTCGAGGCGATTCGCTCGAGCGCGCACGAGGCCGAACGGACCATCACCGGCGCATCGGCCAACGTCACCGGCTCGCTGAAACAGGATTCCGGCGAGATCGAGCGTGCCCTGACGGCGGCCTCCTCGGCCGCGAGCGCCGCGCTGCGCCAGGATTCCGAGGACATCGAGCGCTCGCTCACCACGGTGTCGGCGCGCATGAGCTCCGCCCTGAAGCAGGATGCCGGCGGGGTCGAGCAGTTGCTGAACGCCGCCGCGCTGAGCATCAGCGCCAACCTGAAGCAGAACGCGGACGAAGCCGAGCGCACCTTGATCGGCGCGTCTACGCGCATCACCGGCACGCTCAAGCAGGAAGCCGAGGAGTCCGAGCGCACCATCGTGGCGGCGTCCGCGCGCGTCACCAATACGCTGCGCCAGGACACCACCGAGATGGACCGCGCGCTGAGCACGGTATCCACCAAGCTTTCCAGCGGTCTGCGGCAGGACGCGAGCGATGTGGAGCGCGCGCTCTCGACCGTCTCCGAAATCGTCAGCAACGCCATGAAGCGCGATGCGGGCGAAGTCGAACGCTCGATGGCGGCGGCTTCCTCCAATGTCAGCACGACGCTGCGCAACGATACCGAGGAGCTGCAGCGGGCGATGACGGCGATGTCGTCCGGCATCAGCGCCGGGCTGCGGCAGGATGCCAACGAGGTCGAACGTACGCTGTTGTCCACCTCGACGAGCGTCAGCGACGCCTTGCGCAAGGATGCCGGCGAGGTCAATCGTACCTTGACGACGGTATCTGCGACAGTGACCGCCGCGCTCAAGACCGATGCCGCCGAGGTCCAGGGCGCCGTCAGCACCCTCGCGTCGACGATCGCGGATGATATCCGCAATACCTCGCAGGGCATCGAAAACTCGCTCGATCACCTGCTGAGCGCCACCACCGAGGCGATCCGCTCCACGGCCCAGGACGCCGAGCACACGCTGGGCAACCTGTCGGCGGCCATCAGCGAGGCGATTCGTACCGGCGCGCTGGATGCCGAACGCACGCTGACGGCCACGTCTTCCGGCGTCACCACGGCGATCAAGCAGAATGCCAACGATATCGAGCGTTCGCTCGGCGCGCTTGCGGCGGCAACGTCCGAAGCGCTGCGCGCCAGTGCCGATGACGCGACGCGCAAGATCGCCGCAAGCTCCACCGAGGCGACCAGCGCCATCAAGCGCGGCACCGGCGAGGCCGAGCGCGCGATCGCGACCGTCGCAACCGGGGTCACCACCACGCTCAAGCAGAATGCGACCGACGTGGAGCGCGCCTTGCTCGGCGTCAGCGCCGAAGTCGCGCGCGCATTCACCGCCAAGGCGGACGAGCTGACCGCCAACATCAATCAGCGCGGCAACGATCTCAAGCGCGTGCTGGATGAGAAGACCGGCGTGTTCCTCTCGACCTTCGGCACGCAAGGCCAGAAATTCTCGACCGAGCTCGAGCGCATCACGCATGGCGCGGTGCAGTCGATCGACGCCAAGGGGCTCACCTTCGTCAAGTCGATGGCGCAAAGCAGCGAGGAGATCACCGCGCAGATCAACGACGCGAGCGCGAGGGCGGCTGCGTCGATCACGCGCACCGTCGGCGATCTCGACAACACCGCGCGCGGCGCGGTCGAACGCTCGCAAAAGACCGCCTCCGCCGCCGTGACGGAGATGATGGAAACGCACACGATGCTGCGCAACGACACCTCGGCGCTGTTCGAGCGCTTGCGCGAGGCGAACGTGCTGCTGCAGGAGGTGCTCGGCGGCGCGACCGAAAACCTCAGCAAGATCGAAACCACGCTGTCGCGCCGGGTGAGCGAGTTCGTCAGCACGATGAACGACATCGGCGAGAAGAGCGGCTCGACCAACGATCGCTTCGAAACGCAGATGAAGGCCTTTACGTCGAACATGAACGAGACGCTGCGCGACATCACGAGCGCGGCCGCAAGGTTCGACGAGCAGGGCAGGGTCCTGGCGGGCGCGGCGGAGCAGATCGATGCATCCAACCAGCGCACCCAGGAGGTGATGGCCGACCGCCGCGAGGCGCTCGATTCCGTCGTCAATCAGATCGACGGCAAGGTCGGCGACCTCGATCACCGCCTCAAGCGCTTCGCCTCGCTGCTGCAGGAGACGTTCGAGGCCGCGGAAGGGCGCGCCCGCGACATCGCGCGCGTGCTGGCCGAATCCTCGACCGAAGGCACCAAGGCGATTTCCAATACCTATGAATTGGTGCGGGCGACCAGCGACGAGGAGCGCAAGCGCACCTCGGAGGCCCTGCATTCGATCTACGAGCAGGCGACCGGCGAGACCTCCTCGCTGTTCCGCCAGACCAGCGAGCGTTTCATCGAAGTCGTCCGTCAGATGAAAGAGATGAGCGCCGCGATGCAGCGCGAGATGGAGACGACGCGCACCGAGCTGCGCCGCGGCATCCTCGAGCTGCCGGCCGAGACCGCCGAGAGCGCCGCACAGATGCGCCGCGTCATTGTCGAGCAGATCGATGCGCTGGCCGAGCTCAACCGCATTGTGGCCCG
>JBBWZU010000259.1:0-4388 GCA_039649225.1 Hyphomicrobiales bacterium
TTGCGCCACCGCGCTTTTCGCCTCGTTGACCTTCAGCCGCAGCTTCTTGGTCAGGAACCGGCTCACCGAAGCCATGACCCGTTCACCGGCGCGGCGGCTGCGAACATAGATATTGCAGTCGTCGGCATACCGGCAGAAACGGTGACTCCGTCGCTCCAGCTCCTTGTCGAGATCGTCGAGCACGAGGTTGCTTAAGAGGGGCGAGAGCGGACCGCCTTGTGGCGTCCCCTCCTCCACCGGACTTACCAGCCCGCCCTCCATCACCCCGGCCTCAAGAAAGGCCCGGATGAGCTTGCGCACGCGTTTATCCGACACCCGCGCGGCAACGCGCGCCATCAGGCCGTCGTGATTGACTCGGTCGAAGAATTTTTCGAGATCGAGGTCAACCACGACGTTATAGCCCTCGGCGATGTATCGCTGCGCCTGGGCCACCGCCTGGTGGGCGGATCGCCCTGGTCGGAAGCCGTAACTGTGCGGGGAGAACGTCGGGTCCCACCGTTTCTGGAGAACCTGCAGCAAGGCTTGCTGGATCAGTCTATCGACGACGCAGGGCACGCCGAGCTTTCTGATCCCACCCGCCGGCTTGGGTATTTCGACCCGCTTGACCGGTTGCGGCTGGTAGGTTCCTTTGAGCAGTTGAGACCGGATGTCTGGCCAGTGCTCACGCAGGTAGCCCTTGGCCTCTTCGATGGTCATACCATCCACGCCAGGGCCGCCCTTGTTGCTGCGAACCCGTTTCCACGCTCTTTCGAGATTTCCTCGGTCGCACACCTCCTCCATCAGTTGTTCCGCGCAAGCCGGGCTTTCGGGTGCTGGTTTCGCCATGAATGGTTCGGTCCCTTGGTGACCGTGAACCGGGGCTTCACCCCGGCCTTTCGATACCAAGGCCAGCGCGTACTGGATCTTCTGCCGCTTTCCACTCATGAGTTGCCAGTCCTACTTGCCACTCTCAATCGTTCGGGCCTTCAGTCATCGTTTCGGCTCGGCCTATCTGTTGCTCCGCCTTTCGGCCTTGGAGTGCCTCACTAGCCTTGCCGACGGCTTGACCTATTACGCCCTCTGCTGACTTCTGCCCCGCGGTCAGGCGGCCTCTCAGCCGCCTCAGTCGCCTTGCGGGCGACACCGAGCAGATCTCCCGGGGTAAGCTCAATCGCCTTCGGTGCACAACCGCCGGATCTACGCTTCGCGCCCTTGATGGATATGGACTTCGCGATCCGTTGCCCGCTCGTCCGGCGCTGGCGCCTCGTATCCGGTTCTTGTTCATCGGCTCGCACCTTTGCTTCGCGCTTCCTTCAGACCCCGCCTCGCGGCGATAGCCCTTGCGCATCACTAACCCTTCATCTCCATCAGATTGGGTAAAGGACTTTCACCTCCAAGCTATTGAGCATGCCCGGCACACAACTAACCCGCTTGCGCGGGAGGTAGGGTGGCCGTCGTGGGGAAGGTCTCCCGTCTGACAGGATTGTGGTTGTCGAAGCCCGATCCACAGACAGGAGCACCCGATGGCCGAGATGAGCCCTCTGCGTCGCCGCATGATCGAGGACATGACGGTCCGCAATCTGTCGCCGGCAACGCAACGATCCTACGTGCATGCGGTGGCGAAGTTCAGCCGGTATTTCGGCCGGTCGCCGGAGCGGTTAGACCTCGAAGATGTGCGCGCCTTTCAGGTCCATCTGGTGGCGAACGGCATCTCCTGGCCGGCGCTCAATCAGACGGTTTGCGCGCTGCGGTTCTTCTACGGCGTCACCCTCGGGCAGGCCGAGATTCCGGAACGCATCCCCTATGCCCGCGAGCCGCGCAAGCTGCCGATCGTGTTGAGCGCCGATGAGGTGGTGCGTTTTCTCGAAGCGGTACCAAGCCTGAAGACCCGGACTGCGCTGACCACCGCTTATGCCGCCGGGCTACGCGCCTCGGAGGCGGTCGGGCTCAAAGTCGGCGACATCGACAGCGGCCGGATGGTAATCCGGGTCGAGCACGGCAAGGGCGGCAAAGATCGCTATGTCATGCTCTCGCCGCAACTGCTGCGCATCCTGCGCACCTACTGGCGGCTGGCGCGGCCGGCGAAGTGGCTGTTCCCCGGCCGGGACGAGAGCGGGCCGATCGATGTTCAGGTGCTGCATGCCGCCTGCCGCTTGGCGCGCGCCGCGGCCGAGCTCGGCAAACGGGTGACGGTGCACACCTTGCGGCACAGCTTCGCCACCCATCTGCTGGAAGGCGGCACCGACATCCGCATCATCCAGGTCCTGTTGGGGCATCGCAGCCTGGCGACGACGGCGCGCTACACACAGGTCTCGGCCGGGCTGATCGCGGCGACGGCGAGCCCGTTGGATCGGCTCGATCTGGAGGTCGTCCCCTCGGCCTGAGCCGCGGCGATGCCGCCCGCGGTGGAGGTGGCGGATATCTTCTGCCGTCACGGCGAGGCCTATCGTCGAGACCACGCCGGCCATCTCGGCCGGGTCGAACGCCGCGTCATGGCGGCGATCGAAGCCTGCCGCACCGCTCGGCTCGGCGGGCATGCCGAGCGTTGTGCCGATTGCGGGCTCATTCGGATTGCCTACAACTCCTGCCGCAACCGCCATTGTCCCAAGTGCCAAGGCGCCGCCCGCGCCGAATGGCTCGCCGCACGACAAGCCGAACTGCTGCCAGTGCCGTACTTTCACCTGGTCTTCACCCTGCCGCCGGCGGCGGCCGAGATCGCCTTTCACAACAAGGCCGCGGTCTACGCCATCCTGTTCAAGGCGGCAGCCGATACGCTGCGCACGATCGCCGCTGACCCCAAGCATCTGGGGGCCCAGGTCGGCGCCGTCGCCGTGCTGCACAGCTGGGGGCAGAACCTGCACTATCATCCGCATGTGCATTGCATCGTGCCCGGCGGCGGTCCCTCGCTTGACCGGACGCGCTGGCTCGCCTGCCGGCCTGGGTTCTTCCTGCCGGTGCGGGTGCTGTCGCGGCTGTTCCGGCGCCTGTTTCTCGGCGAACTGAAAGCAGCCTACACCGGTGGCCGGCTCGGCTTCTTTGGCGAGCTTGCCGCGCTGGCGCGGCCGGCCGCCTTCGCCGACCGCCTCAGCGCGCTGCGCCACCAGGAGTGGGTGGTCTACGCCAAGCCACCCTTCGGCGGCCCTCAGCAGGTGCTCGCCTATCTCGGCCGCTACACCCATCGGGTCGCGATCGCCAACAGCCGCCTCGTCTCGGTCGACGCCGGACAGGTCGCCTTCCGCTGGCGCGACTGGCGCCGTCACGGCAAGGCAAAGATGATGGTGCTCGCTGCCGACGAGTTCATCCGCCGCTTCCTGCTGCACAGCCTGCCCGACGGCTTTCACCGCATCCGCCACTACGGCTTCCTCGCCAATCGGCAGCGCACCGACAACCTGGCGCTGTGCCGCCGCCTCCTTGCCGATGCAGCCCCCGGATCGGGCTGCGGTCCCGACCCGTCACCGCACCCCACTATCCCAACTGCCTTCGAGCCCTGTCCTTGCTGTGGCGGAGCCATGGTCAGGCTCGGCATCGTGCGGCGCCCCGCATCTTGCCGTCCCTGGCGCGATACCTCATGACCAGAACCATCGGTTCCGTACCGTTGCTTTACCCGGCATCGCCTCGCGACGCCGTCGCCTCCCGTGCGTTCCTCGCGACCGCAATCGGGCCGCCCGGGGCCGCAGCATCGCTTAAACCGGCAGGCGGGACACAAACCACGTCGTCGCCCGCAGCGCATTCGCTGAACCGCGACGCCATCCGGCGACCGCCGCCGCTCCCCAGCCGAGCCTCGGACCAGCCCTCGCCACCACAATCCCCATAGCCGCGGCCGCCACCCCGCGGGTCAGTTCAATTCGGCTTCAATGAGGTCGCGATCACGCCTCCCCCACGCCTGTGCCGCGCGACCTCACAGAACCCTCCAGATTCCCGTAACGGCGCGAATCTGATTCAAGGTGGCGAACGAAGGAGGTTCGCCATGCCGATCCCGCTGCGGGGTGATTTTGATGCGCTGCGCGCGCCATTGCCAGGGTTACGAAGGATGCGGCGCAGACGCGCCGTCTTCTGGCTCTGGTGCGTTGACGGCTGGTCGATCTGTGTCAGTAGATCTGGGTGGAATTCGGGGTCGGCATTGCCAAGCAGACCCTGAGCCGGGAACTGCGTGCCATGGGTTACCGCAAGCTGTCCGCCCGCCCGCGTCATCATGCCCAAGACGACGGCGCCATCGAGGATTTTAAAAAAGCTTCCCCGAGGTTATGGACCAGCTCGCACGCGACAAGAAGATCGATCCAGCCGCGATAGGGGTCTGGTTTGCCGACGAGGCCCGTGTCGGACAGAAGAACAAGGTCACTCGGCGCTGGGCCAGGCGCGGTTCGCGACCCTCGGCGCCCCACGATCAACGCACCGCCTCGACCTATATC
>JBBWZU010000332.1:0-4168 GCA_039649225.1 Hyphomicrobiales bacterium
GGATCAGATCACCGCGCAGGTGGTGGCCGCAATCGAACCCAAGCTGATGCTGGCCGAGCTGGAACTCACGCGGTCCAAGCCGACCGAGAAGCTGCAGGCCTATGAACTGTGCCTGCGCGCGCTGCCCCATATCCAGCAACCCGCGTCGAAGCAGGAAGCCGAGCGCACCTTCGAACTGCTGGCACAGGCCATGGCCATGGATAGTGGCTATTCGTATGCGAAAGCCTTGTACTGCTGGGCTCATACGACAGCATCAGGCGCCTGCCGGATCACCCATAAGGAGGCGCAGCGGGGGTTGCCAATCGCGCTCGAGGTGCTGGCAGATCATCGGGATGACCCGACCGCCCTGGTCTACGCCGGGCATAGCGTGGCCTATCTCGGCCGCAGGCAGGAACAAGGGCTCCGCGCCCTTGACCGCGCCCTGGCCTTGAACCCGAACTCCGTTCCGGCCCTTTGCTCGTCGGGTTGGGTTCGCGCCTATGTGGGCGACGCTCGCGTCGCAATCGATCATTTCCAGCAGGCTCTTCGGCTGAACCCGATGGCGCCACAACACAGCCTCTGCCTGACTGGACTGGGTTACGCCTATCTCGTTTCCGGCAGGCCGGACGAGGCAGTGTCGATCTTGAAGCAGGCTCTACTGGAAGCACCGGAGTGGACGATCACGCTCATTGCGATGGTCCACTGCCTCGCGTGGCTCGATCGCTGGGAAGAAGCCCGCGCGGCTTCCGCCCAGCTTCTGCGGCATTTCCCGTACATGCGTAGTTCCAACTACCGCGCGATGACGCCTTTTGTCGATCCAACGTTCGTGAAGACGCATACGGCGATGCTGGAAGCGGCCGGCATTCCGCCGTGACCCTAACGGCCTTTCACGCTACCTGCCGCTGCTGACCGGCCCAGTACGGCTCGCGTAGCTTGGTCTTCAGCACTTTGCCCGCGCCCGACATCGGCATCGCCGGCACGAAGTCGACACTGCGCGGGCACTTGTAGCCGCCGATGAGGCCCTTGCAATGGTCGCGGATGTTGTCGGCCGTGGCCGTGACGCCGGCTTTCAGCACGACCACGGCATGAACCCGCTCGCCCCATTCGGCATCCGGCACGCCGATCACCGCGCAGGCGGCCACGGCCGGGTGCTTGGCCACGGCCTGTTCCACTTCGATCGAATAGACGTTCTCGCCGCCGCTGATGATCATATCCTTCACACGATCGACCACGAAGACGAAGCCTTCCTCGTCCATATGGCCGCCGTCGCCGGTGTGCATCCAGCCCTCGTTGGGGTGCCGGCGCAGGGCCTGTGCGGTTTCTTCAGCCTTGTTCCAGTACCCCAGCATGACCGCGGGGCTGAGTACGGCGATTTCGCCCACCGCGCCGCGCGGCAGTTCGCGGCCCTCGGCGTCGACGATGCGCACTTCGACGCCGAGACAGGCATGTCCCGCCGAGCGGATCTTGCCGCGGGCGCGCCCTTCAGCAGTGTGGAAGACGCCGGGTCGAATGGTCGCGAGCGGCGCAAGCTCGGTCATGCCGTAAATTTGGCGGAGAACCGTCTGCGGCAGCAGCTTCACGGTACGATCCAGTACCGCCTCACTGATGGGCGAGCCGCCATACAGGAGCGAGCGCAGCGACGAAAGATCGTGCTTCGGCGCCTCCGGGTGGTCGGCCATCATTTGGATCATGGTCGGCACCAGAATGGTCGTGCTGATCCGCTCGCGCTCGATGGCCTGCAGTGTGCCGAGCGGCGTGAACGCCGGCAGGACCACGTGCGTCGCACCCACGGCCCACATGACGCTGAGCAACGTCACGTCGGCGATGTGGAACATCGGCGCTGCATGCAGACCGCGGTCGCCCTCCCGCGCGATGCCCTCGGCCGCCATGTACAGACCCGTCAGGCACAGCCCGTCGTGCGACAGCATCACGCCTTTGGGAAAGCCGGTGGTACCGCCGGTGTAGAACACGCCTGCCAGGTCGGTGCCACCGCGCCGCGCATCCGGTACCGGCATGGTGTCAGCGATCAGCGCCTCGTAGGACAACAGCCCTTCGGGCGCGGGCCCGTCACCAACGTGGATCAGCGTGCGCAGCGATTTCGACAGCCGACGCAGCTCAGGCAAGAGCGGCACAAAAGGATCGTCAATCAGCAGCACCTTTGTGTCGCAGTCGTCCAGCGAATAGGCGATCTCAGTCGCGCTCCAGCGACTGTTGACCGGGTTCGTCGCCGCGCCGGCCCAGGGCACGGCCATGTAGTATTCGACGTAGCGGTCGGAGTTGAGCGACAGAATCCCGACGCGATCGCCCTTCTCCACGCCCAGGTCCTGCAGTGCGCCGGCCAAGCGGGCGACGCGGTCGTGGAACTGCACGAAGGTGTGGCGGCGGCCGCCGCAAATGGTAGCCACGGCGCCGGGCTGGCGCGTAACGGCGCGGTGCAGGGACTGTGTGATCTGCATGGGGGCTCCCGCTGCCAATACAAAGGGGTGTTGCAGCGGCGGCAACCTATGCGGCGAGCGAGCGGCCCGTCCCTAAGGCATCCTAAGCGTCGCGAAGCCCAGCCAAAAAATTGGAAAGACCGCGGATCGGTCATCTACAGGGGATACGGAATCAACACGGGTAGGTTCGCGAAGCACCCACCCGATGCCGGCATTGCGGCTGAACCCGCGACCGTTCCATGCCGCGTTCAGTGGCCAGCCACCGGAACTCTCCACGCGCGGCGCGCCTCTCGCCCCTGCGAGAGAAATCTGGAGCGGGCGATCGGATCGAATCGACGACATTCAGCTTGGGAAGCTGACCTTAAACGGCCAGCCCTGGTAGGCAGGCGCTCTTGCACAACGTCGTACTTGGCATTCAACTATGCAGTGATACTTCGATCCGACAAGCCACTCTAGTTTCCCTCGCAGGGTCATGCCGTTTCTGGTGGGAAAGCAATGGAACCGCAAATTCTTCTAGATCCGAATTGGGAATGGGTGGATGGCAGCTACACGTTGTATAAAAAAGGGCGCCCGAACATCAATGCGCTTCAGATCAGCATTGCTTTAAACAAAGAGGAAAAGATTCTCGGCACCGCCGCCCTCGACATGTTGGCGCTAAATTGGGTCGAGCGCATCGGCGGAAAATCTCTTCAACAGTCCAGGGGTCGGTGCAGCTATGGCGAATTCAGCAGTTCTATTTTTTCCGCAAGAGATTTTCTGCACTGTCAGCTCTGGTGTATCTCGAACGGCATCCATTTTATTTTTGCGACGTTTATCTGCGATGCAACACCAACGACCGAAGAGCTAAATGAGGTAGAGGCAATGGCTCTATCCCTCACGTTAGGATAGCGCGGTAACTCGCAGTAGGCTAAGGGGCGAACTGGTAGACTGCGGTACAAATCAGACCGGCAAGCCAAGAAGTTGGAGCGGGCGATCGGGATCGAACCGACGACATTCAGCTTGGGAAGCTGACGTTCTACCACTGAACTACGCCCGCGACGCGATGCTTGGGCCCGTGGCCCCAAACGGCGTGTCACGGAACCAGTAACGCGAATCAGGTCCCCGAAACAAGGGTGGCCGAACTCCAGGCGCGGGCCGCCATAAGCAACGGCGCGGTCTTCCGACCGGGCCGTTTCAAACTCACTCACTCCTGCAGACGACTTACTTCGAGGTGCCGGTTGGCGCCATGGTCGGGTTGCTGCTGCTGCCGCCGCTGGTCGAGCCCTCGATTCCGCCGCCAGTTTTCGGCGTGCCGGAAACCGGCGCAGTCTTCATCGCGCCGCCTGTGCGACCCTCACCGGCGGTCGTCGCATCCTTGTTGCCCGCTGCCGGGCTCGCGCCCGGGCTCGACGGATTTGCATCCGAGCCCTTGCCCGGGCGATCCGGATTCACGTCGCCGCCTGCGCCGCCCTGGCCACCGCCTTGCGCCATCGCCAGTGTCGCACTCCCCGCGATGAAAGCCGCGGCCAAAATCGTCGTAACGGTCCTCATGATCAATCTCCTTAGGTTCGCCCCCTGTTGCAACGATAAGGCGCAAGCATCTGTTCCTCGGTTGAATTTCTTGTGAGATTTCAAACTCGGCGTCCGTGACGCGCGCGTTGCGTTGCAACGGGAACATGGAACATGTGAAATGACATACCGGCAGACGAACGGCGCGCCATCGCGCTTCAACCCGCGTCAGACAAATCGCCCCAATCCCCGGCTGATGCGCGTGC
>JBBWZU010000343.1:0-4919 GCA_039649225.1 Hyphomicrobiales bacterium
GATCGCAAGCTATCAGGACCTGCGCGGGAAGACCTTCGGCGTCGATGCGCCCGACACCGCCTTCGCGCTGATCGCCTATGACATGCTCAAGCGCAAAGGTCTCGATCGCGGCGACTATGTGGTGCAGCCGATCGGCGCAACCCGGTTTCGCCTCGAGGCTCTGAGGGAGGGCAAAATCGATTTTGCGATGCTCAACCTGCCGTTCAATATTTTTGCTCGGACGGCAGGCCTGAAAATCCTCGAGGACCCCGGCAATGTCATCGGGGCGTATCAATCGGCCGGCGGGTTTGCCCGGCGCGACTGGGCGGCCGCCAACCGCGACGTGCTCATTCAATACATCGCGGCCTATGTCGAGGGCGTGCGCTGGGCGCTCGATCCGCGTAACCGCAATGCCGCTGCGGCGCTGATGCAGGAGAAAATGCAGCTCGACGCGGACGTGACGCAACAGTGTCTCGACGAGATGCTCGACGCCAAGACCGGCTTTGCCGTCGACGCCAAACTGAACCACGACGGGATGGCGACCCTGCTGGCGCTCCGGGCGACATTCACCGGCACTCCGGCGATGCCGGCCAGCCGCTATGTCGACGAGGCGGTCTATCGCGAGGCGCTGACGCTTCTCGCGCGCTGACTGCGCATGGATTTCGACTTCTGGCTCTCCATCAGCATGCTGCGGAACAGCGAAGCGGCAGCGGAGAGTTGGCCAAGCCGACGTTCGACAACGCCGATCGTCCGGGTCACGACCGGGTTCTTGAGCGGAATCGATACGATGACTGAATTTTTCACCTGCGGAATGGAGACGCCGGGCAGGATCGCAACACCGAGATTGACCTCCAGCAGTCCCATCGTGGTGGAGAGATGATTGGCCTCATAGAACCAGTTCAGATGCAGATTCCTGCCGGCGAGCGCGTGATCCAGGATGGCATGGTTGCCGCTATGGCGGCTGTATCCGATCAGCGGATAGTCTTTCAGGTCCGCCCAGTCGACCGAGCGGCGGCGCGCCAGCGGGTGATCATTTCGGACCGCGAGGACAAACGGGTCGGTCGCCAGCGGCGTGTAGCGGATGTCGGGCTCCGAGGAGCCGTGAATGTTGATGCCGAATTCGGCCTCGCCGCGCAGAACGCTGTCCAAGCCCTCGTGCGCCATCAGCTCGAGAATGCGTACGCGAATCTGCGGATAACGCTGGTTGAACTGGCGAATGACGCGCGGCAGAAAATAAAACGCGGCCGTCGGCCCGCACGCAATGGTGACCTGGCCGGCGCGCTTGTTCGCAGTCTCGCTGATCGACAGGATCGATGTTTCGATCTCCTCGATCAGGCGCAGCAGCGTCGGCTGCATCTGGCGCCCGACATTGGTCGGCGTCACCCGGCGCGTCGTCCGCTCCAGCAGCGGCGAGCCGATCTTCTGTTCCAGCGATTTGATGCGCCGGCTCAGCGCGGGTTGCGAGATGTTGAGAAGCTGCGCCGCCTTGTTGAAGCTGCCGGTCTCGAAAACGCTCAAGAATGCCCGGATATCGAGGATTTCGAAATTGATCTGCATAACGCAATAATAGCGAGAATCCTTGCATTTATCAAAGCCAATCAGGCTTGCTAGATTCGCCGCATGCCCGTGAAAAATGCCGACAGCTTTCCGCTCGCGCTGGAATCCCGCATTCCCCTGACCCTTGCGGACTTCCTGCGCCGCGACCGCGTCGCGCTGGTGATGTGGGACATGCAAAAGGGTCTGGCGGGCCGCTCGCCGATGATCGGCGAGATCGTGCCGCGCGCGAACAGGCTGATCGAGGCGGCCGAGCGCGCCGCGATCCCGGTGATCTGGAGCCGCCATATCCTTCCGCCGCTGCGATTCACGTCGGGGCCGTTTCTCAAGTTCCTGATGAAAAAGCAGCAGGTGGACCGGCCGTCACGCCTCAAGCCGACAATGCAGGAGGGCATGGAGGACACGCAATTCGTCGACGGCCTCTCGCCGCGCCCAAATCATCTGGTGCTGGAGAAGAGCCAACCCTCGCTGTTCGTCGACACGCCGCTCGATCTGCGGCTCAAGGCCATGGCGATCGACACGCTGGTGATTGCGGGCGTTGCGACCGATATCGGCATCGAGCTGACCTGCCGGCACGCGGCGACGCTCGGCTATTACAGCGTCGTCGCCGAGGACGCGACGGGCGCGTATAGCCGCGAGGCGCATGAGCGAAGCCTGGCGTTTCTGCGCGGCTGGACCACGCCGGTCGTCACCACGCAAACCATCGTGGATGCCTGGACGGCCGGTTGAGCGGCGCGCGCGACCCCATCTGATGCATTGGAATTTTGCAAATGCCGGAAGCCGAGACGCACACGATGGCGCGCGATCCGCAGGTCGATCTGGTCTTTTCGCATTTTTTGCCGCGTTACGAAGCCACCGGCGTCGATCCGAACGATCTGCGCAAGCTGATGCGCAGCATCGATCGCTGGGACGATTGGTGCCGTGGCTGGTCGCAGGAGGCGGCCCGTCACGAAAGACTTGCCGATGAGGCGCTGGCGCAAGGCCGGACGCTGACGGCGGCGCAAGCCTATGTGCGTGCCGCGATCTATTATCACTACGGCAAGCATCTGTTCGCCGATCATCCGGAAGAATTCCGCCAGGCGCATGATGCGATGCTGCGCTGCTATACAGCCGGTGCGACTCGATTGCCGTGCCCGGCGGAGCACGTCGAATTTCCCTATCGCGGCTCGCGCCTCGCCGGCTGGCTGAGGAAGCCGCAGGGCATCGCGCGGCCGCCGGTCGCCGTGATCCTGCCCGGCCTCGATGCCTGCAAGGAAGAACTGCATGTGTGGGCCGAGGCGTTCATCGAACGCGGGATGGCGGCGCTCACGCTTGATGGGCCGGGGCAGGGGGAAACATCGTTCCGTCTCCCGACCACCCACGAATGGGGCGCCGTTCTCGGTGCGGTCATCGATGGGCTCGAGCAGCGTGCCGACGTGAACGGCCACAGCGTCGGCGTCGTGGGGCAAAGTCTTGGCGCGATCTACGCGCCGCTCGCCGCGGCCGGAGAGCCGCGGCTCAAGGCCTGCATCGCCAATTGCGGGCCCTACGATTGGGGCACGGTGCTGCCGAAAATGCCGCAGGTCTCGCAGGAGGTGTTTCGCGTGCGCAGCCACGCCAAATCAATGGACGAAGCGCACGCGCTGGCGCGCAAGATCACCCTCGTCGGCGCGGCCGAGCAGATCCGCTGTCCGCTGCTGGTGATCTTCGGCGCCGGCGACCGGCTGATCCCGCCGTCAGAGGGCGAGCGGCTGGCGCGGACGGCCTCCGGACCCGCGGAGCTGGTTGTCTACCAGGAGGGCAACCATGTCTGCTTCAATATCAGCTACAAGTTCCGCCCGCTGACGGGTGACTGGATGGCGGAACGGCTCTGCGGCTAGTCGCGCATGCCGCGCTCGTCCCGGGATCGGCCCCGGATTTCGCTGCGCTCCATCCGGGCTACGGTTGTCGCCCGCATGAAATGCGGGAACGTCACGCTTGTAGCCCGCATGAAATGCGGGGCCGGTCGAGCCGCAAGGGTCAGTCCCCGGATTTCGCTGCGCTCCATCCGGGCTACGGCTATCGCCCGCATGTAATGCGGGGTGGCCAGCGCCCTAGCGCTCGTTGAACATGCGGTGAAATTGGTCGCTGATCGGCTTGAGCAGGTAGCTCAGCATCGTGCGACTGCCGGTCTGCAGAAACACCTCGACCGGCATTCCGGCGACGAGCGTGACCGCGCCGAGTCGACGGCGTTCGTCGCCGGGCAATGTCACCCTGACCGTATAGTAGGAGGTATTCGTCTGGGCATCGCGGCTCATATCCGCCGACACATAGGATACCGCGCCCTCGACCTGCGGGGTCGTCCGCTGGTTGAAGGCGGAAAATCGCAGGAACGCCGTCTGCGCGCGCCGGACCTGATCGATTTCGTTCGTCGGCAGGCGCGCTTCGATCTGGAGCTCATCGCTGTCGGGCACGATTTCCAAAATGACGTCGCCGGGGCGGACGACACCGCCGATGGTGTGAACGGAGAGCTGATTGACCGTCCCGGCCGTCGGCGCGCGAATGTCGATGCGCTGCAGCTGGTCCTGCGCGGCGACGTTCTTTTCGGTGAGCTCCGCTTCCTTGTCCTGCGCTTCGCGCAGGTCCTTCAGGACCTCCGTGCGGAAGTCCTGATCGACCTTGACGATTTGAAGCTGCGCCTGACCGACTTTGGCTTTCGTTTCGGCGATCGACGACGTCAATTGTCCGCGCTCTCCTTCAAGCCGCGCGACCTCACGCTGCAATGTAGTCAGTCGGGTCAGCGGCACCAACCCCTTGCTGTAAAGCTCCTGCACGCCGGTCAACTCGCCCGCGATGATGGTGAGCTGGGAGGTTTTCGACGCGATCTGGGCTTCAAGACCTGCGATCTGTTCCTTGAACTGGCCGATATTGCTCTGCAACACTTCGGTCTGGCCAAGTCGGGCGCCCGCGCGCGCCTTGAATTGGGATTTCTCCGAGGCCACGAGCTGCGCGATCCCGGCGTCGCTCATGCGTGCGGTGAAATTGTCCGGAATGCGCATCTCAGACGTCCCGTCCCGCTCCGCGATCAATCGCGCGGCGCGCATGCGGGTCTGGTCGAGCTGATTGACCAGCATTTGGCCGTTCGCGCGCACTTGAGTTTCGTCGAGCCGGACCAGGAGGCTGCCGGCGCTGACATGCATTCCGTCGCGTACCGAAATGTCCGCCACGACGCCGCCGGTCGGGTGCTGCACTTTCTTCACATTCGATTCGACCACGAGCGTGCCCGGCAGCACGACGGCGCCCGACAACGGCACCAAGGTCGCCCAACCCCCGGCGACGCTGCCGCTGATGATCAGAACCCGAAACGCTGTCCGCAGCTCGGCCAGATAGGCGCGGCCGACACGGTTGGAAAACGTCTCACCCGGAAT
>JBBWZU010000348.1:0-5404 GCA_039649225.1 Hyphomicrobiales bacterium
TCTTTCATCTGATCGAGGACATGTTCGGCCAGCCGATCGTCGAAGTGCATCAGGAGATATCGGCCGGCACGGTGCCGCCGCGTCTTGCCGCCGGCCTGAAGGCCAAGTCCGGCGCCATGGCGCTGCTGGTTCAACGCACCTATCGCCTCGCCTCGGGCCGGATCGCGCAAGTCGCCGTCAACACGCATCCCGCGTCGCGCTTCCGTCACGCCATGACGATGCGGCGCGTGAAGGGTTAGTCGATGTGCTGCGAACCGTAGGGCGGGCAAAGACGCGCTTGCGTCGTGCCCGCCGCAACAAAACCGGGGAGTGGCGGGCACGCTTGCGCCGCCGCTAACGCTGCGGCGCAGACTTTGCCCGCCCTACGCGCGCTGTTCGCGCACGCCTCGCCAACCCGCTACTCGATTCGCGCCAGGTCGCCGTCGAATCCCATTTGCGTATAGGGGCCGCCGTGGAATTGCCGGGAGATGGCGTCCTCGGTGTCCGGCGCGCGCAGGATGTCGGCCGCATGGTCCTCCGCTTTATCCTGCGGCCGATAGCCGAGGAACTCGAGGCCGGCGTTGCGGTAGCGATTGCGCGCGTTGTCGGAGACGCCATAGACGACAATGAAATGATAGTCGGGCGCATCGATGCAGCAACCGACGAGCTGTACGGCGTCGCGTGGGCTGAGCCAGACGCGAAGCATACGCCGGTCCGCCGGCTTGTCGCGAAAGGCGCCGATGCGCAGGCAGGCGACCGAAAGGCCGTGCTTGTCGGCGAACAGGCGGCCGACCGCCTCGCCGAACACTTTGCTGACGCCGTAGACGCCATCCGGCCGCGGAACGACATTTTGGTCGATGACGCGGGCACGCCGATAGAATCCGACGGCGTGATGCGAACTCGCATAGACGACGCGACGCACGCCTTGCCGCCGCGCCGCCTCGAACACATTCCAGGTTCCGACCACGTTGTTGGGCAGGATCTTGTCCCACGTGTCCTCGCCCGGAACCGCGCCGAGGTGGACCACGCAATCAATGTCCCGCATGGCGGCTTCCACTGCGGCAAGATCGGAAAGATCGGCACTCACGATCTCTTCGCCGGCATGCGCCGGACCGAGCGGCGCGATGTCGGTCAGGCGCAACAGCGGGTAGCGGTCGCGCAAGCCTTCGCGCAAGGCGTTGCCGATATTTCCGGCCGCGCCGGTGATGAGAATGCGTTTCATGCGACCTCTGCTCCAAATCTGATGCGATCGGCGGATGGACGGATCAATACCCCAGCGTGACGTCCACTTCCTGCAGGAGCCGTCTCCCGGCCCCGAGACTGCGGATGTTCGCGACGATTTCGGTGACCAGCTGCGCGACGGTCGGCCGGCGCGCCACATGCGGCATCACGGTCACTTTGGGATGCAGCCACAGCGGACTTTCCGGCGGCAGCGGCTCGGGCCATAGCGCGTCCAGCGCCGCATAAGACAACTGCCCTGCATCGAGCGCAGCGATCAGGTCCCTGTCCACCACATGCCTGCCGCGCCCCACATTTACCAGCATGGCGCCTTTCGGCATCATGGCGAACGTGCGCGCACAGAAGATGCCCTCGGTTTGCGCCGTCAGCGGCAACAGGCAGACCGCGATATCCGTCTGATTGAGAAACGGCTCGAGCTGATCGGCGCCATGGAAGATCGGGACCTCCGCGCTCTGCCGCGGTGAGCGGACCCAGGCCGAGACCGCAAAGCCGAGCGATTTTAGGACCAGCGCCGGCGCCTTGGCCATCATTCCGAAGCCAAGAAAACCGACGCGCCGGTGCTCCGGCCGAGCGATGGGCACCCTGAGCCATTCGCGCCTCGCCTGCGCCGCCTGATAGCCAGGCATGTCGCGATGAAGGCGCAGAACGTGCATGACGACATACTCCGTCATCATCGGATCGCCGCCCGGCGGCTCTATCTTGCCGAGCGGCACCTTCGGTAGCCTTGGATGCCGAGCGATGTCGTCCACGCCCGCCGCACGACTGAACATGGCTTTCAAGTTCGGGAAGGCCGGGAGCGCGTCGAAATCCGGGTGCATGAATGCGAGATATTCGATGTCCCTCACCTCGCCCGCATCAGGCCAGATGCGAATCGGCAGATCGGGAAGCTGCTCCCTGAACGTGTCGCGCCAGGCCTCCGCATTGCCGATGATCTTGTCCAGCTTGATGATGAGCAGCGCCATGCGGCCTCCCAGTCGAGTATTTTGTTCTAGCCAGTGCCGCTTTGCTTGCGACGATCGTGTCAGAGGATGCCACGATGTATCACGAACTTCGCAAGCGCGGCACTACATGCGCCCCGGTCCGATCGTCGCGAATTGACCGCCTTGCCACCGCGCCGCACTTGTCGCACAAAGGGTGCGATGAAATCGATAGTGGCGCAGATCGGCCAGGTCCGAGGGAAAATGATGCAGGATCGCGCCATGCGAGTCATCACCGCGCTCGTTGCGCTCGTCGCCCCTGGATTGGCTTTCGCCGCCGACCCCGACCCGAAGGCCACCCTCAGCTGCGAACTCGTTGACGAAGGCCGGCGCACCAAGCTCCCGGCCAAGCGTGTCCGCCTCGAGGCCCCCGTCGAGTGCAAGCTGGCCGTCGCCGGCGCGGCGCGCCCCGAGCCCTTCGCGGCGCGGCTCGTCACCACCTGGACCGACTACGCCGGTGCCAAAGCGGTACCGAAAAAATCCGAGCGCCTCACCGGGAAAGTGAACGGCGGCGCGCCGTGGACCGCGACCCTCGCGCCCGACCAGGACTTCGTCGGCTGCATCGACTTCGTTATCGAGGCGGTGCTCACCGCGCCCGGCGCCGACGCCAAACCGGCATGGTCGAAAAAACTGACCGTCAAACAATACTGCCCGGACTGATCGCTGCCGGCCGTGATCGCCGCCTGCGATACCAAAGTCTGTGGCCGACGACCGGAATGGACGAATGGGTCGAATGCGCCGGAGCGGGCATGTTCAGGCGCGAGCAGACGCCCCAATGGCGTGGGGCGGTGAATCCGCCAACGGAGAACGGCATGAGCGCCAAGGAACGTCTTATTCTCGCGTCCACCATGTCGTCGGTGATGGTGGCGATGGTGACGCTGGTCGCCACCTGGCTCAATCTCGGCCTGCGCCACGATTTCGTGCTGCAATGGGCCAAGTCTTACGTTGTCGCCTGGCCGATCGCAGCCCTGACCGGCTTCATCGTGCTGCCTGTGGCGCGACGCCTCACGACACGGATCCTCACCTTGATCGGAGGCGTTGCCTGACGCTGTCTCTCACTTGCCCGCGAGGCGCGCCCCACGCTCGAGAATAGCGCACGGCACAATGAATTCAGTGGTCCCGAAATGACAACGCGAAGCGCAGGAAGATCGAGATGGATGAGCGAACCGTGCGGGCGGCGCTGAAGCGTCATTGGGATGCATCGGACGCGAGCGATTTCAAGGTCGAACATGAAATCTACCGCGACGACGCGGTGCTCGATTATCCGCAATCGGGCGAGCGGATCCGCGGTCGGCGCAACATTCAAGAGAGCCGAACTGTCCAGCCCAACAAGAAGCGTTTCACGGTCCGGCGAATAATCGGCAGCGGAGATCTCTGGGTCACCGAGTTCGTACTCACCTATGACGGCATACCATCTTACACGGTGAGCATCATGGAATTCCGCGAAGGACTGGTGGCCAACGAGACGCAATATTTCGCCGATCGGTTTGACCCTGGCCCCTCGCGTGCGCATCTCGTCGAGCGCGTGGACGAAATCACGTCATTCTAGATACGCCGCTCCGGCCCACAGCAGAATCCATACAATCCGCGCACGGCTTGCCGGCTCCTAGGCCGGCTTTTCATTGCGGCAGCGCTGCCCTACCCTTCTGGCGGGATCCGAGGCATCTGAAAAAATCAGATCCCGGCGGGGGGAACGACGATGAGCGCTGCGGCCATTCAAGTCTCGCGCCTGCTCGATGAGCGCGGACTGAGTCCATTCCAGATCAAGCTGCTGATCTGGTCGTTTTTCATCGTCCTCATCGACGGCTATGACATCGCGGCGATCGCCTTCGCGGCGCCGCACCTGGTCAAATCCTGGGGTGTTGCGCCGAGCGCGCTCGGCCCGGTGTTCAGCGCCAGCCTCGTCGGCACTCTTTTCGGTTCGGCACTCTTTGGCTGGGTGGGTGACCGGTTTGGCCGCAAGACGGCGCTAATCGGCTCGAACCTGCTGTTCGGCGTTTTCACCCTGGCGGCCGCCTATTCGGCCAACCTCGATCAGATGTTCTGGCTGCGTCTTTTGGCCGGCCTTGGGATCGGCGGCGTCATTCCGAATGTGGTGGCCATCAACGCCGAGTCCGCCCCACGCCGGCTGCGCGCCACGCTGGCCATCATTGCGGTCGGCTGTGTGCCGCTTGGCGGCGCTATCCCGGGAGTCGTCGCCGCCACTTTGGTCCCGCAATACGGCTGGCAGATCTTGTTCCTGATCGGGGGCATCGCGCCGATTCTCGTTGCGATCGCCGCGGTGTTCGGCCTGCCGGAATCGATCAAGTACATGGCGATCCACGAAAGCCAACGCGCGAAAATGGAAAGGCTCGTTGCGGCGATCCGTCCGGGTTACCCGGTTCCGCCCAACGCCCGGTTCGTGGTCGAGGACGAGAAGCAGTACCCGAGCTTCAACCCCTCGCATCTCTTCAGCGACGGGCTTGCGCTGATCACTCCGCTGCTGTGGCTGCTTTTTGCCCTGAACCTGATGGGCTACTTCTACCTCCTCAGCTGGACGCCAACGCTGATGACCGCCGCCAAGCTCCCGCCGGCAACCGCGGCGCTCGCTGGCGCGACCTTGCAGATCGGCGGCACGATCGGTGCGCTGGTGCTGTGCTGGTGGCTGCAGCGGCACCGCTTTCTCGCCATCGCGATATTGCTGGTGATCGCCGTGCCGGTGGTCGCGTCGATCGGCTACGCGGGACTGACCACCGAGGCCGCGGTCCTGATCGCGACGTTCTTCGCCGGCTTCGTCGTGCTCGGCGTCCAGTCCGGCATCAACGTCGTCGGCGCGCTGATCTATCCGACTTCGCTGCGCGCCAACGGATCGGGGTGGCAATTGGGACTTGGGCGGATCGGATCGATCGTCGGCCCCTTGCTGGGCGCCCTATTCGTTGGTCTGCCGGTGACGCAGCTTTATATGTGGTCGGCACTTCCCTTTGCGGTCGGCGCGGTCATCTGCTTCACGGTCCATCGCCTGAATGTCGCGCGGCTGGCCGCCCGTCCGGAATTGCGTGAGGCACAGTAGGCCGCGAGCGGCATGTTCCGCTCATTCCCGCGCAAGAAGCCGTGAATTTCTCGGTTTTCGCGGATCGCAATCAAACTCCCACCTCATCCTGAGGAGCGATCCGAAGGATCGCGTCTCGAAGGATGGCCGCAGGCTCCGGAGTGCACGCCCTCGCCCTTCG
>JBBWZU010000389.1:0-3989 GCA_039649225.1 Hyphomicrobiales bacterium
GAGGAAAGCAGCGGACGTCCGATCTCGATCCCCGTGATGGGGCGGATCGCCGCCGGTACGCCGATCGAGGCGATCCAGAACCGCAGCCACACCATTCAGGTGCCGCCCGACATGCTCTCAACCGGCGAGCACTTCGCGCTCGAAGTGCGCGGCGACTCGATGGTCGAAGCCGGCATTCTCGACGGCGACACCGTGCTGATCCGCAAGGGCGACGGCGCCGACACCGGCGACATCGTGGTGGCGCTGATCGACGACGAGGAAGCAACCCTAAAACGCTTCCGCCGCCGCGGCGCCTCGATCGCGCTCGAGCCGGCCAATAGCGCCTATGAGGTGCGCATCCTGCCGCCGAACCGCGTGCGCGTGCAGGGCAAGCTGGTCGGGCTGTTCCGCAAGTATTGAGCGCAGGCGGTTGCGGGCCTCATCCCTCCCTTGCCAAGGGACGACGTGATCGCTGTCGAGACGCGGAGTGCTGACCGCGCTTGGTAAGTCATGTCATAGGGCAGAAGGTTGCGGCAAAGTGGCCGCGAGACGATAGAAATCGGGAGGGGCCTGATGTTCGTCGTCCAGACGAGTGGTGCCAAAGCCAGCAGGAGGACGAGCGTCTTGATGTGCATCACGTTGGCGCTTACCGGTTCGATCGGCGCGCTGCTGACGTTGCATGTCTATGCTCGACCCGGTCGCGCCGCGCCAACCGGCTTTCGCTTGTTCGGTTTCCCGCGCAATCGCGTACCGTGACTGCGCGCGCCGTCGAGCTGATTAAGACGCCCGAGCCCGAACGGGCAAGGCAGCACCTCGCAACCCGCGTGTCAGTCATCCGCCTGCAGCTCCGGGCTCGGCGTCGCATTGGTCGGCGTCGATTCACCTGGCGCTGGGCTTGAAGGCGCTGCCGCCGAGGGCGCGGCACCCATAGAGGGCGCGGCCGCCGTTGCCGGTGCCGTCCCGATTGCCGGCACAGTCCTCGACCACGGCCGGTCGTATCCGGCCGGATGCGCCACGACCGTCTCCCAGCCCTTGCCCGCCCGATAGAGCACCGACGCGCCGGTGCGCGGCCACACGGTGCGATCGATCGCCGGCGCCGCGCATCCGGGCGGCGCGGTGCGCTGGCTGACGATCAAGGCGGCGCGGCGGCAATCCTCGGCAAGCGATTCCGCCGCGAACGGCAGCGCCACGATCGTGCCGTCGGCGAGCCGCGCGATGCAGCCGATCTCATCGCAGGCAACGCCGTCGTGCAGCGACTTGTCCTTCGGCGTGCGCTCGTCGGCGTCCGCGCCGAGCCATTCTTTGACCGAAAACGCATCGCTGTTCTGCAGCCGCATCACGGCGAGCGTGCCGCTCGCGTTGCGGACCGCGACCATGTCGCCACGGTCCGCCACGTAGACATCCGGCAGCGGCGTGCGCACCGCCCACAGCGTGCCGAGCAGCCCCAAAGCCACGCCGCTCCACCGCAGCGGCGAGCGCAACAGGCAGACCAGCACGATCCCGGCGCTCATCAGCAGCAACGGTCCGGTGCCGAACGCCGTCACGCGCCCGACCGCGCCGGGCAGCTTGGCGACGAACAGCACGACCCAGATCATCCATTCGATGCCCTCGCCCATCAGCGTCCATAGCCAGCCGTCGAGCCCGAACGGCATGAACAGCAGCGCCAGCATGCCGGCCGGCATCACCAGCGCGGAGACGACCGGCATCGCCAGCAGGTTCGAGATCACCCCATAGGGCGCCAGGCGATGAAAGTGGAAGGCCGCGTAGGGCGTGGTCGCAAGGCCGGCGAGCATCGAGGCCAGAATGAGCCCGACGATCTCGCGCCCGCCCCACAGCGCGATGCGCGCGCCGAGCGGCGTATCGGCGCCCGCCGTCATCCACGGCAAGCCGCGCTCGTATCCGGCGATCAGCGCGAGCGTTGCGGCGAATGACATCTGGAAGCTCGGATGGACGACGGCTTCGGGCGCCACCAGCATGACTCCGAGCGCCGCCAGCGCGAGATTGCGCAATGTCAGCGCCGCGCGGTCGACCATCACGCCGATCAGCACGATGCCGGTCATGATGAAGGAGCGTTGCGCCGCGACCTCGACGCCCGAAAGCAGCAGATAGAGGAACGTCGCGACGAGCGCGACGCCCGCCGCCCATTTCTTGATCGGATAGCGCAGCGCCAAGGTCGACGAGAGCGCGAGCAGCGCGCGCACGATGAAGAATACGACGCCGGCCACCACCGCCATGTGATAGCCGGAGATCGAGAGGACATGCGCCAGGCTGGAAATGTACATCGCCTCGTTGACCGGCGCCGAGATCGCGTCGCGCTTGCCGGTGAGCAGCGCCGAGGCGATCGAGCCGGCATCGCCCGGCAGCACTGCGCGGATGCGCGCGTCGATCCTGTCGCGGATGCTCTCGATCACGGTCGCATAGCGCAGCGAGAAGCCGGGCTGCGCCGGCGGATCGACAGTCTTGATTTCGCCCAGCACGAAGCCGGTCGCGCCAATGCGCTGGAAATAAAGATCGCGCGAAAAGTCATAGCCGCCCGGACGCAAGGGCCGCAGCGGCGGATTGAGCCGCGTCTTCACCGCGATGAAAGCACCGACCGGCGGCGCGGTCGTCTTGCGCACCGAGAGCCGCACGCGCTCGAGCGCTTCGTCGAGCTTGCCCTCGATGCCGTAGACCCGCACCGTGATGCGGTCGGTGCGCTCGCGCTCCTCGCGCATTTCGACAAAGCCGGTGATCTGAATATTCCAGGCATTGCGCTGCAGGATCGGATGCACGATGCGCGCGCTCTTCAGCGACACGACCGCAAAGCCGGCGGCGGCCGTCGTGAGCGCCAGCAACAGCGGAAAGACCAGGGGACGCGCGCGTGCGACGATCGCCGCAACGGCCAGCACCGCCGTGACTGACGGCGCGATCCAGAGAATCGGCTCGCGGGCGGCGGTGAAATAGACGACGACGCCGACGCCGAATGCGATCGGCAGCCATGGCATCAGCCGCCCGGAAGCCGCATCCGACACCAGCCAGCGCTGGAGATGCTCGCGCGCGCCGGACAGCGATGGCAGAGACAGCGACGGCCAGGCAATGCCGCGCGGCCGCGCGACATCGATCGCCCGCGCACTCTCTTGCGCCCTGCCCCCACGCGCCATCGCGTCAACCCGCACACAACCCCGGTCGACACTATCCTACCGCGGGTTGGATACCGCTTGTCGCCGGGAACGGGAGGGGAACGTGCGGAAATTTGGGGGTTATCGCCTCACCCAGAAGAACCGGCGAATAGCGAATAGGAAGATGCCCGCGCTCTGATCGCTAATCGCTATTGGCCACTTACCTTCGCACGCTCCGTCTCCGCGCGCAGTTGTCGCAGGCACGTCGCTTTGGTTGAACCCGCCGCGCGCCGCCGGCGACGAACCTGCAAACCAGAGGAGCAGGTCATGAGCGAGGAAAAAGCGCGGGCAATCCTGCGCGAGACGGCAGGGCCGTTCAGCAGGCGATCGGTCCGGACGCCGTTGCCGCGCGAGATGCGGCTGGGACGAAGAGTGACCGGGCCGAATGCGCACGAAGCGATGCTGCGGTTTGCGATCGAAATCACCATTCGCGAAGCTGTTTGCCTTACACCGATGTTCAATACCAACGCCGACCACGGAGTGGCGGCGGACCTTGTGCGCTATGTCCCGACGCCGCCGAGGAGCAGCATTCCCGACCGCGTCCAGATGACCATCATGATCAGCTATGCGAACGGCCTCAGCGAGCCGATCATAGCGGTGGTGACACATGACGCGCAGGGCCAGGTGGTGGTCGACGTCGCTCGAGGCGGCGCACGAGTGCCGCTCCGGGAGGCTCCGCTGGCACACGTGGAGGGTTTCGAGCAGCCCGGACCGGGCGGCGTGGTCATTGAGGTCGGCGCCTCCCGCGACATCATCCGCGCCTACCCGGCAACCACCCCCGCGCGGCCCACTCCCGCGCGAGGCGCGAACCCGCGGCGGGCTCCCTTCATCTTCCACACTTATCGGTGATCA
>JBBWZU010000391.1:0-4994 GCA_039649225.1 Hyphomicrobiales bacterium
CCTTGCGCGGCAGGCCCTTCACCTCGACCGGCATCATCACGTTCTGGAACACGCTGCGCCAGGGCAGCAGCAGCGGGCTCTGGAACACGATCCCGACGTCGGAATGCGGGCGCGTCACCACGCGGCCTTGCACGCGGATTTCGCCCGCGCTCGGCGGCAGCAGGCCGGCGAGCATCTTGAGCAGCGTGGACTTGCCGCAGCCGGACGGCCCAACCACGACCAGGAATTCGCCCTGATCGACGGAAAAATCCAGCGGGCGCAGCGACGGCACTTCGCCGTCGCGCGTCCGGTAGGTTTTGGAAACCCCCGCGATCTCGATCACGGGGCGTTTCGCATCCGCGGCCGAGGTCACGATTTTCAGCTGCGGCGCGGCCATAAGGCGATCAGCTTCCGCTCGCCTTGGGCAGATAGTCGTTGGTGTAGAAGGTCTTCACCTTCTCCTTGGCGACCGCTTCGAGACCGCCATACTCGACCATCAGGTCGACCGACTCCTGCATGATCTTGTCGCTGACGCGGAAGACCTGCTTGGATTCGCCGGTCGGGTCCTTGTAGAACGGAATGGTGAGCTGGAAGCCTTCGGTGAGCGTCTCGATCTTGCCGCCCTTCGGATTGGCATTCAGGATCGACTGCGCGGCGCCCTTCGGGTCCTTCACGGCCGCCTCGAACGCCTTGACGCTCGCCGCCATAAAGCGCTTCACCAGATCAGGATTCGCCTTGATGTAGTCGGTGTTGGCGACGACGCCGGATGACACCAGCACGATCCCGCTATCGGCGAACTTGATCGGGAACACGTCCTTGCCGGTCGCATCCTTGATCTTCATGCTCTGGTCCATGACGTAACCGAGCAGCAGATCGGCCTGGCCGTTGATCACCGCGTTGACCTTGGTCTGCGGATCGCCAGACACGATCTTCACGTCGCTTTCCTTCAGGTTGATCTTTTTCAGGAACAGCGGCCAGATCTGCGACATGGAATCGCCCGGTGTGACGGCGACCGTCTTGCCCTTGATGTCCGCAGGCGTCTTGATGTTCTTCTCGCTAAAGCCCATCGCCGACATCGCGGTCGTCTGCAGCGCGACGCCGACCGCCTGCACCGGCGCGCCCTTGACGGCCGCGCGCATCATGGTCGGCACGTCGACATAGCCGAAGTTCGCCGACTTGGCGGCGACCGCCTGCGTGGTCACGCCCGAGCCGCGGCCTTCCTGGATTTCCAGGTCGATGCCTTCGGCCGCGAAGATGCCTTTCTCCTTGCCGTAATAGAACGGCGCATGCTCGCCATAGACGTACCAATTGAGCATCAGCACGACCTTGTCGGCGGCCGCGGCGGGACTTGCGGTGAACGGACTTGCGAAGAACACGGCGACGAACGCCGCGAGAACAAGACGCATCATGTGTTTTCTCCCTGGATCATTGTTTTCACGCACTCAGGATCAGGTCTTGCCGCTGGCTCGCGTGCCACGGAATGGCGATCCGCTCCAGCACATCGAGGATCCAAAACAGGATGACGCCGATCAGCGAGAGCACGACCAGCGCTGCGAACATGGTCGGCAGTTCGAAATTGCCGATCGAGCGTTGCAGCACGTAGCCGATGCCGGAATTCGAGCCGACGAACTCGCCGACGACGGCACCGACGACCGCGAGCGTGATCGAGACCTTCAATCCGGCGAAGATCGCCGGCATGGCGTGCGGCAGGCTCACCATGCGGAAAATCTGCAGCCGGTTCGCCTCCATGGCGCGCGCCAGATCCATCATGTCGGGCTCGACCGATTTGAAGCCCTGCACGGCCGAAACGACCACCGGAAAGAAGCCGAGCAGAAACGCCGAGAGCACTTTTGGAAACATGCCGAAGCCGAACCACACGACGAACAGCGGCGCGATCGCGATCTTCGGGATCGACTGCGAGAATACCAGCAGCGGATAGACATAGGCTTCGACCGTGCGCGAGCCCGCGATCAGCATCGCGACCGGGATGCCGAAGGCGGCTGACAACAGAAAGCCCTGGATCGTCGCAAGGGTGGTCGGCCACGCCTCGCGCAGCAGCATCGGCCACTCCTGCCACAGCGTCGTCACGACATCGACGGGCTTGGGGATCTGATAGGGCGGGATGTTGAAGACGCGGATCGTGACGTCCCACAGGACAACGAGAAACACGAGGAAAAAGACCGGCCGCAGCCAGCCCGCATTCAAGACCCGGAACGCCGTTGATGTGCCACCCGTGGCGGCCATTCGCGCCTCCCTGACGCGTTGGTGCGGGTTTGCATCCCGCTTGTAACCAGTTAGTTATTTAGTTCTATGGAGCCGGTGGGATGCGGTCAAGCTTCCCCGGAGAGAACCAGAGGTTTAGGGGCAACGAAAGCCGCATGCGTATCTCGCTGTGCAACGAGGTCCTGGCGCCGCTCGATTTTGGGCGTCAATGCGAATTGGCGGCGGCGCTCGGTTATGACGGCCTGGAGATCGCGCCGGTCACGCTCAGTGACGATCCGACGCGACTTTCCGCCGCACGCAAGGCCGAGCTGCGCCGCGCGGCCGCCGACGCCGGGATCGCCATCACGGGACTGCATTACCTGATGCGCGCGCCGGCCGGGCTCTCGATCACGTCGGCCGATGCCGCGCAGCGCCAACGTAGCCTCGATGTCATGGGCGCGCTGTGCGGATTGTGCGCCGAGCTCGGGGCTAAGATTTTGGTGCACGGTTCGCCGGACCAGCGCGTGCTGACGCTGGGCGATGAGGAGAACGGCCGCAAGCGCGGAGCCGCGTGTTTTGCGGCCGTGGCCGACGCCGCGCGCGAGGCCGGTGTGATCTATTGTGTCGAGCCGCTGGCGCGCAATCAAACCGCCTTCATCAACACCGTGCAGGAAGCCGCCGACATCGTGCGGCAGATCGACAGCCCGCACCTGCGCACCATGATCGACTGTTCGGCGGCGGGGCAGACCGAGGCGGAGCCGGTCGACGCGCTGATCCGGCGCTGGCTTCCTGGCGGCCTGATCGCGCATGTCCATTTCAACGATCCGAACCGGCGCGGCCCGGGCGAAGGCGCGCTCGCCTTCGGGCCGATCCTGCGCGCGCTGCGCGAGGGCGGCTACAGAGGCGACGCCTCGATCGAACCCTTCGTGTACCAGCCTGACGGGCCAACCTGCGCGGCGCGCGGCATCGGCTACATCCGCGGCATTCTGGAAGCGCAGGCATGAACGCGCCGAAACTCAAACTGATCGCGGCGGATTTCTTCGAGCGGCCGATACGGCTCCGGCTGCCGTTCCGCTTCGGCAATGCCACGCTCACGCAAGCGCCGCAAGTCTTCGTGCGGGTACGCATCAAACTTGCCGATGGGCACGAGAGCGAAGGCGTGTCAGCCGAAATGCTGGCGCCAAAGTGGTTCGACAAGTCGCCGGAGCTGTCGAACGAGCAGAACTTCGACCAGCTGCGCACCTCGCTTGGCATGGCGCGCGGCAGCATGCTCGCCGCCGGCACCGGTACGCCGTTCGGCCTGTCGGCCGAGGTCGACGGCCCGCATCACGACGCCTGCGCGGCGATCGGACTGAACGGGCTTGTCGCATCCTACGGCCTCGCGCTGATCGACCGCGCGATCATCGATGCACTCGGGCGGCTGGAAGGCGCGTCGGTTTTCGCGCTCGTGCGCGACAATCGACTGGGACTGAACGCCGCGACCGCGACCGATCTTGCGGGTTTCGACTTTGACAAATTACTCGGCAATCTTGCGCCCGCGCCATCGATCCAGGCGCGCCACACCGTCGGACTGGTCGATGCGCTCACGCGCGCCGAGACCAACGGCAAACGTCTCGATGACGGGTTGCCAGAAAGCCTGGAAGAGATCGGTGCGACCTATGGCCAGCGCTATTTCAAGCTCAAGGTCGGCGGCCGGATCGATGCCGACATCGAGCGCCTGTCTGGCATCGCGTCCGTGCTCGACGCGATCGGCGCGCCCTACTGGGCAACGCTCGACGGCAACGAGCAGTATCACGACATCGATGCCGTCACGGCGCTATGGCACCGCATCGGCGCGGAACCGCGTCTTGCCCGGCTGAAATCGTCGATCCTGTTCATCGAGCAGCCGATCGGACGCGATCAGGCATTGTCAGCCTCCGTGCGCGCACTCTCGGACGAGGTCCCGATCGAGATCGACGAGTCCGACGCCGATGTCGGCGTATTTCCGCGTGCGCGTTCGCTCGGCTACCGCGGCATCTCGTCAAAGTCCTGCAAGGGCTTTTATCGCGCGCTGATCAATCGGGCGCGCATCGCGCAATGGAATGCCGAGGAGCCCGGGCGCTACTTCATGTCGGCCGAGGACCTCACCACGCAGGCCGGCGTCGCGCTGCAGCAGGATCTCGCGCTCGCCGCGCTGATCGCGACTCATGTCGAGCGCAACGGCCATCACTATGTCGACGGCATGACCGGCGCGCCGCGCGCCGAGGAAGATGCTTTTCTTGCCGCGCATGGCGATATCTATCATCGCGCGGCGAACGGCCGCGTGCGGGTGACGATCCGCGAAGGCGCGATCGGCATCGGCTCGCTCGACAGGCCCGGCCTCGGCGCCGGTCCGATGCCCGACTTCACCGCAATGGACAAGAGCTCCAGCCCTCTTCGGCAAGCCGGAGAGCAAGCGCACCGAGTGTAATGCCATGAAAACCGACGGCCTTTCGATCAATCTTGCGACCGTGCGCCAGCAGTTCGACTTGAAAACCGGCGTCGAGGCCTGCCTCAGGCACGGCATCACGGCGATCTCGCCGTGGCGCGATCACGTCCAGGCAACCGGCGTCGCCGAGGCCGCGCGCATCATCCGGTCCAACGGTCTCAGGGTGACGGGCTATTGCCGCGGCGGACTTTTCGCGGCCTCGGACGCGGCCCGACGGCAGGCCGCAATCGACGACAACAGACGCATGATCGATGAAGCCGCGGCGATCGGCGCCGATTGCATCGTCATGATCGGCGGCGGACTGCCGAAGGGCTCGCGCGACATCAAGGCGGCGCGCCGGATGTTC
>JBBWZU010000425.1:0-11293 GCA_039649225.1 Hyphomicrobiales bacterium
CGCGATCGCGGTCTTCATCTGCTCGGCTGAGATGGAGAGACCCTGGGTTTCCTGCGCGGCCGGGTCGAACGGCCAGATCTTCATCGCCGTGATGCCCTGTTCGAGCAGGCTCTCGGCCAGGCGATCCGCATTGTTCATGAAGGCATTGAGGTCCTCGTAGGGACCTTCGGATTCGCCGATGTTCCAGTTCGAAACCGGGCGGATGTTGTTCGAGCGCACATAGTTGTAGCCGGCGCAGGTATTGTAGATGCGCTGGCGGTCGCGGCAGAGCCCGCCGAGCATCTGATGCACCGGCTGGCCGCAGACTTTGCCGAAGTTGTCCCAGAGCGCGATGTCGACCGCGGATGCGGCGCGGTACTCGACCCCAGTCGAGGACTGCGCCATCGGCAGGTTGATCATGTCGCGGTGGATTGCCTCGATGTGGAGCGGGTCCCGTCCGAGCAGCCGGCTCGCCAGCGTGTCGTGGATATGCGCCTCGACCGCGCCGGCACCATAAAAAGTCTCGCCGAGGCCGATGATCCCGGAATCGGTATGGACGCGCACCCAGAGCACATTGGCGAACTCCGCGGTGCGCAGCGTCTCGATCGCGGTGATCTTCAAACCGGCCTCCCTGGTAATATCCGCGCCTTCCCGCGAGCGGTGGCGCGATTTCGTTGGTTAGTGACGCGCCGGTGAGCGCGCCGCCGAGGAGTCATAATCCTGCTTGTAAAATATCACAACATGTTTATTGTCGACGGAAAGATGGGCCGTCGAACGAGCCCGCCCGGGAGGACAGATGGCAAGACGCAAAAGCCCGTTGAAGCTCGTCGATCCGGCGAGCGAGGCCGCGCCGCGGCGGCGCAATCGCATCAATCTGTTCGAGCTTGCCTATCAGCGGATCGAGACGCTGCTGGTCGATTGCGCGCTCAAGCCCGGCCGCTACCTGACCATGCAGGACCTGCAAGACCTGACCGGGTTCGGCAGGACGCCGGTCCATCACGCGGTGAATCGTCTGGCCGCCGATACGCTGATCCGGATTCTTCCCAGACACGGGCTGCAGATCGCGCCGATCGATCTTGCGCGCGAGCGCATGCTGCTCAATCTCCGGCGCGATATCGAGCGCTTCGTAATCCGGCTGGCGACCGAACGCTCCGGGCCGTCGCACCGCAATCAATTGCTGCATATGGAGCGGGTTTTGCGCGAGCGACGCAATACGCTCACGCTGGCCGATTTCAACGCGCTCGATCGCGGGATAGACCGGCTGATCCTGTCGGTCGCGAACGAGCCATTCCTCGAGCATACGCTCAGGCCGCTGCACACAGTGTTCCGCCGCATCGGCTACATCCACCACACCTATATGCCGGGACAATCCAATCTGGATGGCACGGTGGATCATCACCTTGCGGTGCTGAACGCGGTCGCCAACCGCCATGTGGAGCGGGCTGTCGCAGCTTCGGACGCCCTGATGGATTTCGTCGAAAGCATGTTCGATGTGATGGAGGTCGAGATCGACCCTTCGCTGCTCGACAGCAGCATCGAGCCCCTTTTGGGCCTGTAGGCGGCAGGTTCCCGATCATCAATCCGGCCGCGCGAAGCCGGATCTTTAACGAGCGACAAAGCAAAACCGAGGAGACGCAATATGAAGTTGCTGCAGAAGATCTGTTTGTCCGGGATCGTGCTGGCGCTGGCGGCAGGCGCCTTCGTGGGTTCGGCTTCGGCGCAGACCGTCGCCGACATCGTCAAGCGCGGCAAGGTCAAGGTAGGGGTGCTGATCGGCGCGCCGCCCTACGGCTCGGTCGATGCGCAGGGTAACGCCATCGGCTACGATGCCGATGTCACGGCGCTGGTCGGCAAGTATCTCGGTGTTCCGGTCGAGATCGTTCAGCTGACGCCGCCGGCGCGCATTCCGGCCTTGGAAGCCGGCAAGGTCGACTTTCTGATCGCGACGCTGGCCCCGACCCCGGAGCGTGCCCGCGCCGTGATGTTCACCATTCCCTACAGCGCATTCCAGGTCGGCATCTACGCCAAGAAGGACAAGGCGATCAAAGCCTGGGGCGATCTCAAAGGCATGACGGTCGGCGTCAATCGCGGCTCAAGCATCGAGATCGAATTCGTGAAGCGCGAGAAGGATCTGGGTCTCAAGATCCTGCGCTTCGAGGACGACTCGACCACGATGCAGGCGCTGTTCTCCGGCCAGGTCGACGCCATCGCCGGCCCGGACGCGCAGTCCAACGCCGCGATCAAGGCGAAGGGCGATACCGAGACCGAGCTGAAATTCTTCTTCGGCAAGCAGCCGAATTCAATGACGGTGCGCAAGGATGCATTCGAGCTGCATCAATGGCTCAACAACGCGATCTATTTCATTAAGCAGAATGGCGAGCTCGACGCCATCGCGCAAAAGTGGGTCGGCTCAGCGTTGCCGGACCTTCCGACGTTCTGACCAGTCTCCGGAACCAGGCGCGTGAGGGGCAGGGGCCACTCACGTAGCTCGTGGGCGAAAGCCGAACGGCATGCGTATCCAGTTTCAGTTCGAACCGGTCATCGCCGAGCTCGACATGATCCTGAACGGGATCCTGCTGACGATCGGGCTTTCGGCCGGCGCGATCATTCTCGGCTCGGCACTTGCGATCCTGCTCGTAGGGTTCCGGAGCCTTGGCGGTCGATGGGCCGGCGTGCTGGTCGACGCTTACGTGGAATTGATGCGCAACACGCCGTTTTTGGTGCAGCTTTTCATGATCTTTTTCGGCCTGCCGCTGCTCGGGCTGCGCATGTCGGGAGTTACAGCGGCGCTGCTCGCCATGACGCTCAATCTTTCCGCCTATTCGACCGAGATCATCCGGGCCGGCGTCGATTCGATTCACAAGTCGCAGATCGAAGCCGGGCTTTCGCTCGCCCTCACGCGCATTCAGGTGTTTCGTTACATCGTGCTGACGCCGGCCTTCGCGCGGGTTTGGCCGGCGCTGTCGAGCCAGTTCGTCCTGATGATGCTGGCATCGAGTATCTGCTCGTTCATTTCGGTGGCGGAACTCTCCGGCGCCGCGGCGATCATCGAGCAGCGGACGTTTCGCAGTTTCGAGACCTACATCATCGTGACCTGCATCTATCTGGTGCTGGCGCTTGCCCTGAAATCGCTGCTGCTCTGGCTCGGGCGAAAAATCTTTCCATCCCCATCCGGGTTGGCCCGCGTTGAGACGAGCGGGGGCGCGACAGGATGACGACATTCGGCTGGCCGGAGTTCCTGTTCATCCTGCGCTCGGCCGGATGGACCTTGCTGCTGACCGCGGTCGCGTTCGCGATCGGCAGCCTCGGCGGCGGGGCGCTGGCGATCATGCGGCTGTCGCGCGGCCGTGTTCTTGCGCAGGCCGCGAAGGCCTACATCCTGGTCATTCAGTCGATCCCGGTGCTCATGGTGCTGTTCATGAGCTACTACGGCCTTTCGCTGTTCGGCATCGAGCTACCGGCCTTCTTTGCGGCTTCGGCATCCTTGGCGATCTATGTTTCGGCCTACCTCGCCGAGATCTGGCGCGGCTCGATCGAATCCGTGCCGTATCAGCAATGGGAAGCGTCATCATCGCTCGCGCTGACGCGAACGCAGCAATACCGCTACATCATCATTCCGCAGGCGATCCGGATATCGCTGCCGCCGACGGTCGGCTTCCTGGTCCAGCTGGTGAAGAACACGTCGATCGTCTCGGTGGTGGGATTCGTCGAGCTCTCGCGTGCCGGCCAGTTGGTCAACAACGCGACATTCAGGCCGTTCCAGGTCTTTGCGGCCGTGGCGGCGATCTATTTCCTGATCTGCTTTCCGCTCTCGCGTCTCAGTCGTTACCTTGAAGGGGCAATGCATGCCGGCCGTGGTCATTGAAGATGTGCACAAGCGCTTCGGGCCGGTCGAGGTCCTGAAGGGCGTGTCGCTCAGCGTCGAAGCCGGGCAGGTCGTTGCCATCATCGGCCGCAGCGGCTCGGGCAAGAGCACGCTGCTGCGCTGCATCAACGGGCTTGAAATCTGTCAGTCCGGCCGGATCGAGGTGGCTGGCCATGTGCTGGACCGGGATCCGAGACGGTTGCGCGAACTGCGCAAGGATGTCGGCATCGTGTTCCAGAGCTACAATCTGTTTCCCCATCTGACCGTGGGCGAAAACATCATGCTGGCGCCGCGCATCGCCAAGGGCCTCGAGTCGGCCGAGGTCCGAAAGCTGGCCGTCGACGTTCTGGCGCAGGTCGGCTTATCGGAAAAGTTCGACGCCTATCCGGACAATCTCTCCGGCGGGCAGCAGCAGCGCGTGGCCATTGCGCGCTCGCTGGCGATGCGCCCGCAGGTGATGCTGTTTGACGAGGTGACGTCGGCGCTCGATCCGGAACTAACCGGCGAGGTGCTGGTCGTCATGGAGAAGCTCGCCAAGGGCGGCATGACCATGCTGCTGGTGACGCACGAAATGAATTTCGCCCGCAATGTCGCCGACACCACGGTATTCATGCATCAGGGCAAGATCTGGGAGGCGGGCGCCTCCGCGGAGATTTTCGCGGCGCCGAAAACCACCGAACTCAAAAGCTTCCTCGGCGCCGGCATGCACTAGGTCCGTAATCGTGAGAACGAGAAAACAAGGGAGGACGTCATGGCAACGACACGCAGGGATATCGTCGCCGGAGCAGCAGCCGGTCTGATGCTGGCGATGGCTTGTTCCAGCGCGCTTGCGCAGAACAAGACCGTCCTGACATTTGCGGGCGCGACCTTTGCGGAAGCGGGCAGAGGCGACAAGCTCAGGGCCTGGGTCGACAAATTCAACAAGAGCCAGGACAAGATCGAGGTTCAGCCGATCGCGATCCCGTTCTCGACATTGGCCAATACGGTCTTCACCCAGATGGGTGGCGGCGGCGGGCCGGATCTCGTCCGTTTCGACCAGATCGACTTCTATGCGGCAGTTCCGGCTAACCGGCTGCTCCCGTTTGACGACGACATCAAGGATAGCGACTACAAGTTCAGCGCGCCGAACGACTATCTCAAGGTCAACGGAAAGCGCTACGGCATCGCCTTCGAGATTTCGAACTACGTGCTGCTCTACAACAAGACGCTGCTGAAAGACGGCAAGGCTCCGGCGACGTTCGATGAATTTCTTCAGTTCGCCAAGGCCGCGACCGGCGGCGGCACGTTCGGCTTTGCGTATCGGGCAACCATGGCTGAGCGCGCCGGCTTCTGGCAGGACGTCTGCAACTTCGTGTTCGGTTTCGGCGGCCGGTTCAGCGATGACAAGGGAAGCCCGACGCTCAACAGCCCCAAGGTCGTGGAAGGCGTCGCCGCGTACAAAAAGGTCTATGACCTCGGCGCGACGCCGAAGGGCGCGGACGCGGCGACTTACCGGCGCATGTTCTGGGAAGGCAAGCTTGCCATGGAGATCGACAATGGCGGCGTCGCCGGCATTTTCAATCAGCAGGCGCCGAACCTGCCGCTCGCCGCAGCCCCGTCGCCATTCCCGACCCGCGCACAAGGCCTCATCCTGGCGCCGCTGACCGTGAATGCGAACACCAAACACAAAGACGCGGCTTTCACCTTCTTGAAGTGGACGCTGCAGCCCGAGAACCAGAAAGAGCTGCAGGACATTCTCGGTGCCAGCAGCGTGGCAACGCAGGTGGATCGATCGCCACAGGACATTGCCGCCAAGCCCTGGCTGCAGGTCTATGACGACCAGACGCCGAACAGCGTGCCGCAACTCGTGCTCGGTCTTGAAACCAAGACGCCCGAGATCCAGCAAATCGTGCTTGAGCAGGTGCTCAAAGTCCTGCAAGGCGGCGTGGCGCCGCAAAAGGCCATGGACGAGGCGCAACAGCTCGTGCTGAGCCGCATTCTGCGTAAGTAGCGTTAGCCGTGAGCACGGGCGCACAAGGATCCGAACTGGCCGCCGACGGCAACACTGCGGCGCGATGGACACCATATTGGTTCATCGCGCCGGTCTCGCTCTATCTGTTCCTGTTTCAAGGCGTTCCGCTGCTGCAGGAGCTTTATCTCAGTTTCACCGCGACCTCGCTGCTGAGTCCGCGCGAGCATGTCTTCGTCGGGTTCGACAATTACCGCGACCTCTTAAACGCCAGCGATTTTGCCAATACGCTTGTCGTCACGGCGATCTATACCGCCGCCTGCGTCGTGCTGGCGATCGGCTTCGGGCTTGCGGCGGCGCTGCTGCTCGACAGTCCGTTCCTCGGCCGTGCCGTCGCCCGCGCGCTGGTGACGATCCCCTGGGCGGCCCCGCCGGTCGCGGTAGCGTTGATCTTCAGCTGGATGTTCAATGCGCAATACGGGGTGTTCAACCATGCACAGCGCGTTCTCGGCATCCAGGCTTTCGAGAATTGGCTCGACAGTCCGCAGCATGCGCTGCCGGCGATCCTGATCACGACGATCTGGCAGATTTTTCCGTTTTCCTCGGTCGTTATTCTCGCCGCCCTGCAAGGTGTTTCGATCGACTTGCGCGAGGCCGCGATCATCGATGGCGCGGGACGCATCCAGGTCTTTCGTGCCGTGATATGGCCAACGATCCGGCCGACCGTCATGCTGCTGGCGTTGTTCATCACAATCTGGTCGTTGCGGCGGTTCGACCTCATCTGGCTGATGACGCAAGGCGGGCCGATCGGCGCGACCGATACGCTGGTGATCGAGCTCTATCGCCGTGCCTTCGTGTATCGCGATCTCGGCCTCGCGGCGGCGGTGGGAATGGTGGGGCTCGCGATCGCGCTGATCGTCACGCTGATCTATTTCCGCGTGAGCCGGCGCGCGGAAGCGGCAGGGAGGTAATATGCCCGGCCGCAACTGGACCATCGGGGCGCGCAGCGTCGCGGTTCTCGGCCTGCTCGGAGTTGCGGGATTTCCGTTTTACTGGATGCTGGTCACCTCGCTGACACCGTCCGCCGAGCTGTTCAACTCGCCGCCGCGGTTCTGGCCGAGTTTTGCGGAAGCCGCCGTCTACCGGGATGCCTTCTGGAAGATCCCGGTCCGAACCTGGTTGATCAATTCATTCGTCGTCGCGGCCGGAACCACGGTCCTCTCGCTCGCCATTGCGCTGTTTCCCGCCTACGCGCTCTCGCGCTTTCAATTCCGCGGCAAGGGCCTGCTCGGTCTCGCGCTGTTCGCGACCCAGATGCTCCCGGAGGCGATGCTGGTCGTCCCGCTCTATGCGATCTTCGGACAGCTTCATGTTCTTGATACTTTGGCCGGGCTCGTTCTCGCCAACACGGCCTTCACGGTGCCGGTGGTGGCGTGGCTGCTCAAGGCCGCGGTCGACAGCATTCCGATCGAGATCGAGGAGGCTGCGCATATCGACGGCTGCACACCGTTCGACATCGTCTGGCGCATCATCCTGCCGCTGATCGCGCCGAGCCTCGCGGCAGCGTCGGTGATCGCCTTCTTCCATGGCTGGAACGAATATGTCTTCGCGCAGACGCTGGTGAGCAGCGAAAGTCTGCGCACCGCATCGGTCGGGCTTGCGGGTTTTGTCGGCGAGCTCTCGACCCCGATCCATACCGTGATGTCGATCGGCATCATCTACACGCTACCGGCGGTGATCTTCTATCTCTTCGCGCAGCGCTACGTGGTGGCCGGCATGACCGCCGGCGGCGTCAAGGGCTAAGCTGCGCTGTCGTCCGGCGCCGTCCTGACGCAACCGATGCCGCTCAAGGAATGTCCACTGCGGTCTGCGCCGGGTGCGTTAATTTGACGCGATGCGCTCCGGCGCAATGTCGGCATCGAAAGTTCCCTGATCGTCCGTCCGGGCAGGCTGTTCGGAGTCCTGCGCAATCCGGCCAGAAGTCCGCGCAATGCACGGAGGTAAAGCCGCCGCATCGGTATTTTCGTTCAGGTTCCTGAACGGAGATTAATTCTGAACCGTTGTTAAGCTACTGAAAAATAATACTTATCTGCGATTTCTTTGTTGCGTGTGCACATCGTGCGCCGTACCCAATTGATGGGGTCGGTCTGCGTTAGACCGGAGGGGCGACATGCAACAACCTGCCGATATTCGTAAATTGAGCGCCGGCCGGGCCGGGACATCGGTCGTAGAGCTGCGCTCGCCGGCTCAACTGCGTCCGGATCTCAACGACGTCATCGAACCGATCCGCCGCAGCTTCGGCCGTCCGCAAGTCGTCATCCGCGAGCACACCAACAACGCGGTCCGCTGGCAGCCGGGCGAGCGGCTCAACCATCTGCTCGAAGAGACCTGCATTCGTTACGCCGGAAATGACGCTGTCATCACCGACGGCGCCGCGCTGAGCTATCGCGATCTCAATCGCCGCGCCAACCAGGTCGCGCGTCACCTGATCGCACAGGGCATCAAGTCCGGGGACCGCATCGCTCTCCTATTCGACAAGTCGGCCGAAACCTACGTGACGATGCTGGCGGTGATGAAAGTCAACGCTGCCTATGTGCCGCTCGACGCCGCGTTCCCGATCGACCGCATTCGTTTCATCCTCGGCGATGCGGAAATTTCCGCCATTGTGTCGATGGCCGGCTTTGCCGAGCGCCTCTCGGTCCTCGACGTCAAGAAGCTGTTCCTCGACTCCGACAAGCGCGCGATCGATGCCGAAACGGCCGAGCCGCTCATCAACGTGGCGCCGCCGGTCGAGCCGCTCTGCTACATTATCTATACGTCGGGCACGACCGGGAACCCGAAGGGTGTCGGCATCGGGCATGCGAGCATCTGCAACTTCGTGCGCGTCGCCGCGGAGCTGTACGGCTATGCGCCCGGAGACCGCGTCTACCAGGGTATGACGATCGCCTTCGATTTCTCGATCGAGGAGATCTTCGTGCCGCTGATGGCCGGCGCGACGCTGGCGCCCGCGCGGCCCGGCACGACCCTGCTGGGCGACGAGCTCGGCGACTTTCTGCGCGAACGGCGCGTCACCGTGCTGGCCTGCTGCCCGACTCTGCTCGCGACCATCGAGCGGGATTTGCCCGAACTGCGCATCCTGCTGGTCGGCGGCGAAGCCTGTCCGCACAATCTCGTGCAGCGCTGGTATCGCCCCGGCCGCCGCATTCTGAATTCCTATGGCCCGACCGAGGCAACCGTCACGGCGACGCTGACCGAGCTGACGCCGGACAGACCGGTCACCATCGGGGTTCCGCTCCCAACCTATTCGATCGTCATCCTCGATCCCAGCGAAAGCAAGACCGTTCCGACCGGCGAGCTCGGCGAGATCGGCATTGCGGGCGTCGGATTGGCCCTCGGCTACATGAACCGCGACGAACTGACGATGAAGAAGTTCATTCGCGACTTCCTGCAGATCGACAACAATCCCTCGGGCTGCATCTATCGGACCGGCGACCTCGGCCGTATCGACGAGAACGGCGACGTCGACTATCGCGGCCGTATCGACACGCAGGTCAAGATCCGCGGCTATCGCATCGAGCTGAATGAAATCGAAGCGGTGCTGCTCGGCCTGCCGCAGATCGCGCAGGCCGCGGTGACGACGTTCGAGCCGGAGGACGGCGTCGTCGAAATCGTCGCCTACTATGCCTTCAAGCAGGGCGCCGATCTGCCGCGCAACGAAATCTCAGGCGCGCTGCGCGGCAAGCTGCCGGCCTACATGGTGCCGGCCTTCCTCGAGCAGCTCGACGTCATCCCGATGACGCTGAGCAACAAGGCCGATCACAAGAAGCTGCCGAAGCCGCAACTGCAGCGCTTCTCGGCCGCGCAAGGCTATGTGGCGCCGAAGACCGACAATGAGCGCATTGTGCACGCGGCGCTCGCCGCGGTGCTGCGTGTCGAGCGCGTGTCGACCGAGCATCACTTCTTCGACGACCTCGGCGCCAACTCGCTGCTGATGGCGCACGTCTGCGCGGCGATCCGCAAGAATCCGGGCCTCTCGAACGTGTCGATGCGCGACATCTACATGAACCCGACGATCGCCAAGCTGGCGCATCATCTGGATTCCTCGCTCGACGGGTTCGTGGCGATGGCGCCCGAGCCGTTTCATGTGCCGTCGAACCTCTCATATTATACCTGCGGCGCGCTGCAGCTCGCGTTCTACGCCGCCTATACGCTGCTCGGCCTCTGGATTCTCGATATCGGCTATCACTGGACGAGCGCCGCGAGCGGCGCGCTCGCGCTTTACGCGCGCAGCGTCGTGTTCGCGGCCGGCTCGTTTGCGGCGCTGACCGCCATCTCGGTCATCGCCAAATGGCTGCTGATCGGCCGCTTCAAGGCGCAGTCGATCCCCATCTGGAGTTTTGGGTATTTCCGTTTCTGGGCCGTGAAGACCCTGATGCGCACATCGCCCGCCGCGGCCTTCATCGGAACGCCGGTCTACAACGCCTATCTGCGCCTCATGGGCGCCAGGATCGGCCGCAACGTCATCATCAATTGCCGCAATGCGCCGGTCTGTACCGACATGGTGTCGATCGGCGACAATACCGTCCTGCGCAAGGACAGCATCGTCCTCGGATATCGGGCGCAGTCGAACTTCATCCAGATCGGGCCGGTCGAGATCGGCAGCAACGCGTTCGTCGGGGAAGCCAGCGTGCTCGATATCGACACCGCGATGGGGGACGACACCCAGCTCGGCCATGCCTCCTCGCTGCAAAGCGGCCAGCGCGTGCCTGACGGCAAGCGCTATCACGGCTCGCCCGCGGTCGAGACAACGTCCGACTACTGCTCAATCGAGGGTAAAAAAGGCGGCACGCTGCGCAGCGCGCTCTTCACGTCACTGGAGCTTGCCGCGCTGTTCACCATCGCGGTGCCGGCGCCGATCTTGGCCTATCACTTCTGGGATCAGTACGAGGCCGCGGCGGGCGTCGCCACCCGTTTCGATGCGTCCGCGCTGTCGCTGCTCGGCCTGTCCGCGGCCTGGTTCTTCGGCGCGATCGTCGTCGGGCTGGCGGCGGTCTATGCCATTCCGCGCCTGTGCATGATGTTCCTGAAACCCGGCGTGACCTATCCGGTCTTCGGCGTTCATTATCTCCTGCAGGGCATCATCCACGGGTTCAGCAATTCGCAGTTCTTCTGCGTGCTGTTCGGCGACTCCGCGCTGATCGTGCGCTACATGCGCTATGTCGGCTGGGAGCTGAACACGGTGCATCAGACCGGCTCGAACATGGGCACCAATCAGCGCCATGACAATCCGTTCCTCTGCAACATCGGCGGCGGCACGATGGTCTCGGATGGCCTGTCGATGATCAACATGCAGATGTCGGCGACGTCGTTCCGTCTTGCTGAATCGAGGATCGGCGACAACAACTATCTCGGCAACGACATCTTCTATCCGCCGGGCGGCCGCACCGGCGCCAACGTGCTGCTCGGCACCAAGACCATGATCCCGATCGATGGTCCGGTGC
>JBBWZU010000462.1:0-5425 GCA_039649225.1 Hyphomicrobiales bacterium
GGCTGAGACCAAAGGCGCCGGCCTGCCGACGCAGACAGTGCGGATTTCCGGAAAACTTTCGGCCGCCGGCACGAACGCCGGAACCAAAGGCGGCACGATATTGGTCACCGGCGAAGACATCCGGGTCACGGGTGCCACCATCGACGCCTCCGGCCGCGCGGGCGGCGGCAAGGTGATGATCGGCGGCGACTGGGGCGGCGGCAATCCCGACACGTCGCTGGTGTCGAACCAGAGCGCGAGGCTGGAAGGCTACAAGATCTCCACCGCCACGACCGTGAGTGTGGACGGCGCGACCAGGATCGACGTGTCGGCGAAAGACCGCGGCGACGGCGGCAAGGTCGTGCTGTGGTCGAACAAGACGACGAGCTTTGCCGGAACGATCCTGGCGCTCGGCGGCCGCGAAATCGGCAATGGCGGGTTCGTTGAAACCTCCAGCCACGGACGGCTCAACTTCACCGGCAACGTCGACACGCGGGCGCCCAATGGCAAAGCGGGCACGCTGCTGCTTGATCCGGAAGATTTTACGATTTGGGACGGGTTCGAGGCCGCCCCTAACGGGTCGTCGATGACCAACACGGCGCTGCAATTGTTGCTCGCCACCGGCAATGTCGTCATCACGACCAGGAATGACGTCAATGCCGACGGTCAACACGGCGATATCTTCGTCAACGCGCCCATCACTTGGAACGGCGATACATCGCTCACACTCAGCGCCTACCGCGATATCAGGATCAACTGGGATATCACCCACAATTCCGGCAACGGAAACCTCGTACTTCGGGCCGACAACACCGGCACGGGGAATGGGACCGTTCAAATTACGGAGGGCACGCACATCGATTTTACCGGCAGCACGGGGACTGTATCGATCTACTACAATCCCGATCAACCGGACTCCGAATTCTCGACCAAGTATAACAACAATAACTATTACGGCTCGAATGTCTTCGGCAAGTTCATCGCCTATATGCTGGTGAACAAAGTCGACGATTTGCAACTCATCAGCTCGAACCTCGACGGCACCTACGCACTCGGCCGGGAAATCGACGCAAAATCCGTCACCAATTTTGCACCACTCATCAGTTTCGATGACAGCAACCGCCCTGTCAGTTTCACCGGCATTCTCGACGGCAACGGCGGGTTGGGAAAGAACTACACGATCAGCAATCTGACGATCGCCAATTCGAACACCAGCGACACCGGCCTGTTCGCCGCGATCGGCGCGGGCGGCGTGGTACGCAATCTCGTCCTGGCAAACGCCAGCATCATGGCGGCGACCGGTCTTGAAGGATCTGATCAATCCGTCGGCGTGCTCGCCGGCCGGAACTTCGGCACCATCAGCAATGTCACGGTTGTTGACAGCACGATCACGAACAACGGTGTGACGAATGGCGTCGCTGCCGGCGGCCTCGTCGGCCGGAACGAGAGCGGCGGGACCATCGCGAATGCCAGCGCGGCGGTCAACGTGACCGTCGGCGACTCGACGTCGAGGTTGCAGTGGAACAATGCCGGCGGCCTCGTCGGCGTGAACCTCGGATCGATCACCGCATCGAGCGCGAGCGGCACCATAACGGGCGGCGCGAACAGCAATGTCGGCGGACTGGTCGGGTGGAACGGGACCTCGGGCACGATCGCGTCATCGTTCGCGACCGGCAATGTCAACACGTCGGGCATCCAGGCCACGGCCGGCGGACTGGTCGGTTTGAACTTCGGCGGCATCCTGGATTCGTACGCGAGCGGACAGGTCGCCGGCGCCGGCGGCGACGTCTTCTTCTCGGCCTACGTCGGGGGCCTCGTCGGCCTCAACGACGGGAACGCAACGATCGCGGGGTCCCATGCGACCGGCGCGGTGATCGGCGGCACCAACAGGATGGCCGGCGGCTTCGCCGGCTCGAACTTCGGCGCGATCACGAACTCATATGCGACCGGCAACGTCACCGGATCGCAGGGCTTCTTGGGCGGGTTCGTCGGCGCCAATGGCCAAGACATCACCAATTCCTACGCCACCGGCAGCGTAACCGGCGCCAACGGCGTCGTGGCGGCGGGATTCGCGGCCCTCAATGCCGGCGGCACGATCTCGGGCTCGTGGGCCAGCGGCGCCGTGACGGGCGGCAACGATTCGCTGCTCGGCGGCTTCGTCGGCGCCAACGTCATGCAGGCTTCGGTGACGCAGTCCTTCTCGATCTCCACGGTCAGCGGCGGCGACCGAACGGTGGCGGGCGGCCTGATCGGCCTGAACACCGGGACCGTCACACAGAGCTTCGCGAGCGGCGCGGTCAGCGGCGGCGACAACAGCTTCCTTGGCGGGCTGGTCGCGCTCAATTACGCGGTGCCGGGTTTGCCGGCCGGGATCATCTCGCAGGCCTACGCCGTCGGCGCCGTCACCGGCGGGGCGAACAGCCATGTCGGCGGCCTGGTCGCGGTCAATGGCGGCTCGATCGATCAGGCCTACGCGGCCGGTCTGTTGACCAGCGGCACCGGCAGCACGCTCGGCGGATTGGTCGCGTCGAACACTTTCTTCGACCCGATCAGCACACCGATCGGTCCCGCGGTGCCGCCGACGTTCTCCAACACCCCCGGCACTGCCACCAACTCCTATTGGGATACGCAGACGACCGGGTTGAGCACCAGCGCGGGCGGCACGCCGCAGACCACCGCGCAGCTCATCGCCGGCAACCCGAATGGCTTCGACAACGGCACCTGGAGCACCGGCGGCGGCAGTTATCCATGCCTCAATGGCATCTGCGCGCCGGCGCCAAAGCCGGGGCAACCGGCCAACACGGTCGATCCAGTCACACCGGTCATCCCGACCGATCCGATTCCGCCGCCGCAACCCGACACCGTGAAGAACACCCCGCCGACTTTCCCGCAGCTGGTGCTCGCGGCGAGTCTGGTGACCGATCCAAACGGCCTCAAAGGCGGCAACGACCCGACGCCGGACACCACCCTGGCCGACAACGCGGCACCGGCCGGGTCGTCCGGCGGACAAGGCACCGGCGGAAACGGCAAACGTCCGCCGGCCAACCAGGTGCCGCCACCGGGACTTGGCCCGCTGCCGAGCGGCATGCCGCCGCTGAACGAAACGCGCGTCCTGTCGAACGAAGTGGTGATGCAGCTCGGCACCACCCTGCCGCCCGAAGCCATCGCGGCGCTCACGCGCAGCCTCGGCCTCGAAATCATCACGCAGCAGAATTTCGCCGCGCTCGGCCGCACGGTGTTCCGCTTCCGCATCGCGAGCCACCTCTCGGTACGTGACGTCATCAGGGCGATCGAGGCGAACAGCGTGTACGTCTCGGCGCAGCCGAGCTACACCTATTCGCTCACCCAGGATGTCGCTCAGGCCGATCTGGCGCAGGCCGATCTCGCCGGCGCGCCGGCCGACACCAACCGCAGGGGCGATGCGGCGCAATACATCGTCGACAAGCTGCGCCTAGCCGAAGTGCACACGATGTCGACCGGCCGGGACGTGAAGGTCGCGGTGATCGATTCGGAGATCGACGCCAATCATCCGGATCTGCAGGGTGTGATCACCGCCACCTACGATGCCCTGCCCTCCGCGGATCAGACCCCGCATCCGCACGGCACCGGCATGGCCGGCGCGATCGCGTCGCACCGCCGCCTGCTCGGCGTGGCGCCGCGCGCCAAGCTGCTCGCGGTGCGCGCCTTCGGGATTGACGAAAAGGGCGCACAAGGCAGCAGCTTGAATATCGTCAAGGGCCTGGAATGGGCGGTGCAGCAAGGCGCGGAGGTCATCAATATGAGCTTTGCCGGCCCGCGCGATCCGATCCTGCAGCAGGCGATCAAGAAGCTGAGCGACGACGGGGTCATCCTGATCGCGGCCGCCGGCAATGCCGGGCCGAAGTCGCCGCCGCTGTTTCCAGGCGCCGACGCCAACGTGATCGCGGTGTCGGCGACCGACATGGACGACAAGGTCTACAAGAACGCCAACCGCGGCAAGTATGTCGCGATCTCGGCCCCGGGCGTCGATATCCTGGTACCGGCGCCGGATGGCGGCTATCAGCTCACCACCGGCACCTCGGTCGCGGCCGCGCATATCAGCGGTGTCGTCGCGCTGTTGAAGGAGCGCAATCCGCAGCTCAAGGCGGCCGACGTGCGCAACATTCTTGCCGCGAGCGCCCGCTACATCGGCCCGGTCAAGACCGATATCGGCGCCGGGCTGGTCGATCCGATGCAGGCCTTGAGCAAGGGCGGCCCGACGAGGTCGGCCGAGGCGCGCTGAGCTTATCTCGGGCGACTATGGGATTCGGTCGATGCCGGTAATCCGTTCCGCCTAAAAGCCGCCAGACACCGAGGCCTTAGACCTTTACTTTGAACTTGGAACTGAGGGATAGTTCACAAGGTCAAAGAGGGGGGCTGCCGTGGTCGGCCGTAGATCAAACGCGTTCACGGCGGGCTTGTGCTTTGCGGCGTTCGCTGCCGGAAGTAGATTTCTCCTTGCCGGCGGCACTGCCCTGATGTCGCTTTCGGCGATACCCGCATTCGCTGGACCGGAAGGCGCCGTCGTGACCGGCGGCCAAGCCAACGTGCAAGGTCAGGGTAGCGCCAACGTCACGGTGAACCAGTTCAGCGACAAGGCCATCGTCAACTGGCACACGTTCAACATCGGCGCCAATGAACGGACGCAGTTCGTCCAGCCGAACAGCAGCTCGGTCATCCTCAACCGCGTGACCGGCGGGCTTGGGCCTTCGGAAATCCTCGGCCGTCTCGACGCCAACGGCAGGGTGTTCGTCGTCAATCGCGATGGATTCATCTTCGGCGCCGGAGCGGTGATCAACACCGCCGGCTTCCTGGCGACGACGAGCGACATCAAGAACGACGACTTCATGGCCGGCCGCTATAATTTCAGCATTCCGGGCCGGTCGGACGCCTCGATCGTCAATATGGGCAGCATCACGGCGACCAACGGCGGCTTTGCCGGACTGGTCGCGCCGGGCGTGCGCAATTCCGGCACCATCACGGCGAAGCTTGGGACCGTGGTGCTCGGCGCCGGCAACATTTTCACGCTCGATATGTACGGCGACAGACTGATCACGCTCGGGCTCAACGATCAGATCGCCGGCAGCGTGAAGGATGTCGCGACCGGGCAGACGCTGAAATCGCTCATCACCAACGACGGCAAGCTCAAGGCCAATGGCGGGCGCGTCGAGCTGACTGCGGCCGCGGCGCGGCAGGTGGTCGATTCCGTCATCAACACGTCCGGCGTGATCGAGGCGAATTCAGTCGGCATGAAGAATGGCCAGATCATTCTCGGCGCCGCGACCGCATCGACCAAGGGCGACGGCCTGCCGACGCAGACAGTGCGGATTTCCGGAAAACTTTCAGCCGCCGGCAAGAGGGCCGGCACCAAGGGCGGCACGATTCTCGTCACCGGCGAGGACATCCAGGTCACGGGCGCGACCATCGA
>JBBWZU010000496.1:0-3510 GCA_039649225.1 Hyphomicrobiales bacterium
CCGGTTCCATTCAGCCCGATCACGATGCCGTAGCCGATCAGCTGATTCTGCCGCACGCCCTCGACGCTGGTGATGTCCTTGAGGCGCGAGGCGGCGTTCGCGGCTGCGCTTGGCGCCGCCACAGCCAAACAGATGATCAGGGCAGCCGCACGCGCGGCTTTAACGAAACTCATGGCCTTCTCCCCGTTGCCCTTAACTCCCGCGTCTCCCAACGCCGAAGGTGGCAACACCGTTATCAATGCCAGTCGCGTGCCAAACCGACGTGCTGGATCAAGTATTTGAAAATATGGGTGAATTTTTTGAGGAGCGAGCGGGGAGGCGGTTCGGCTCGGGGTCAAAGCTTGCCGCGGGCGGCAAATTCTGCCGCCCTCTTAACGGACCATTAACCACACTCAAGCGACACAGCAGGTGACGAATTGGGGCTAGCGCCAGCCATGCGGATCTTGGGGACCAACGGGACTTCGGCACCGGCGGCAGGCACTGCGGCCAAGCGTTCCTCGTCCGGGACCTTCAGCCTCGAGGGCGAGAACACCACGCGCAGCGCCGCGCCGGCGAGCGGCACCCGCACGATCGGCGGGCTCGACGCCTTGCTGGCGCTGCAGGCCGTCGAGGAACCGGGCGAAAAGCGTCGCCGCGCCGTCAAGCGGGGCCGCAATGCACTCGACGCGCTGGATGCGCTCAAGCTCGGCCTCCTGTCCGGAACCCTGGATACCGCCGCATTGGCGCGACTCAAGACGGTCGCATCGGGGCTGTCCGAGGCCACCGGCGACCCCGGTTTGGACACCGTAATGGCCGAGATCGACCTGCGCGTCGAGGTGGAACTGGCCAAGATCGGCATGCCTACAGCTCAGCCAAAAACCTGAGGTTTCGCCTCGATTTGCGCCATTCGACTGATGTTGCGCTGCACGTTTGCCATGACGGCAAGATGACCGACTTCGCAGTTGTCCGCCGCCCGGACGCGCTATATAAGCTCGCCGCACGAGATAGGCTGCGTGAGGCAGTCGACGGAGTCGCGGTGCATGTTGCGGGAGAAAGAGAAAAAGGCGCGAATGGTTGAAAAACCGGTGTCTCGGGTATCCGAGAAAGAAGCCCACGGCCACAACCTTCACGGCCTCAACGGCTATCGGCCGACCGACAAAGAGCCCTTCATGAACGAGCGCCAGCGCGACTACTTTCGCGCCAAGCTGTTCACCTGGAAGGATGAAATTCTCAAGGAAGCGCGCGACACGCTGCAGCATTTGCAGGATGAGAACGTCAATCACCCTGATCTGGCCGACCGCGCATCTTCCGAGACCGACCGGGCGATCGAGCTGCGCGCCCGCGACCGCCAGCGCAAGCTGATCTCCAAGATCGATGCCGCGCTCGAGCGCATCGACGACGGCACCTACGGCTATTGCGAGGAGACCGGCGAGCCGATCTCGCTCAAGCGCCTGGAAGCCCGCCCGATCGCCACGTTGTCGATCGAGGCGCAAGAGCGCCACGAGCGGCGCGAACGGGTCTATCGGGACGAGTAGCTCGTGCCTTGATCGTACGGCGGGCAAAGGCGCGTTTGCGCCGTGCCCGCCGATGACCGCGGGCACGCGCTTTGCGCTTTGCCCGCCCTACGGACCTTGCACCGTAGCCCGGATGGAGCGAAGCGAAATCCGGGGCTTTTTTCATTCCGAATGATTCCCGCATTGCGCTGCGCTCCATGCGGGCTACGAATCCTCGCCAAAACGAGACGCGGCCTCCGGCGGGGAGACACCGGAGGCCGCGTTTGAGCGCTTCTCCGGTGTGCACGCCGGAGCAGCGGGGAGCTCAAGCCGCCATGAGGCGGAAATTTAGGAGAGGGGACACGCTTTCTGCGTGCCGTTGCCCTCGCCGGGCGCTTTCTGCACCGTGCCGGCGCTTTGCGCCGACGTTGTTCCTTGTCTCTTCGTCAGAACGGCAGCAGCACGTCCATCACCTGCTGGCCATAGCGCGGCTGCTGCACGTCGGTGATCTGGCCGCGTCCGCCATAGGCGATGCGTGCCTGCGCGATCTTGGTGGAGTCGATGGTGTTGTCGCTCTCGATATCCTCCGGGCGCACCACGCCGGCGACGATCAGTTCGCGCACCTCGAAGTTGACCCGCACCTCCTGCTTGCCCTCGACCACGAGGTTGCCGTTGGGCAGCACCTGCGTGACCACGGCCGCGATATTGGTCAGCAAGGCTTCCTGCCGGTTGATCGAGCCTTTGTTGTCGGTCGAGGCTGCCGAATCCGCCGTCAGAATCTTGCCGGGCAGCACCTGCGCGGCCGAGCCGGTCAACAGCTTGCTGCCGGCAAAATCCGTGATGCCGGAATCCTCCTTGCTGTCGCGGCTGCGCTTGGTGCCGTTCTCGATCTTGGCGTTGTCGGTGAACTTGACCTTCACCGTCATGATGTCGCCGACCTGCATGGCGCGCTGGTCCTTGAAGAAGGCGCGCGAGCCGTTGCGCCACAGCGAGTTCGGATTGTAGGAGGCGGGCTGCGGCGTCGGCATCGGCATCTGCACCGGCTTGTAGCCGGGCTGCGCCACCGGGTTGTCGATCGCCGACAGCGCGGGCTGCTCGCCGATATTTTTCAGGCGATCCATCGCCGAGCAATTGGCCAGCAGGCCGGCGGCCAGAAGGGCGGCAAGCGTTGCGGGCGGTCGCGTCGTCTTGAACTTCAACATGTCGCTTTACTCGGGGTTTGGCGGCTCAATTTGAATTGTCACTGGCTTCTGCGGCCGGCACCGTGACCTGGTTGGCGACAACGGTCTTCACGACGGTGACGTGGCCGGGACTGGAGATGACGCCCTGGATCGTGCGTTTGGATTGCTCGTTCAGCACATTGACGGTGTCGCCGAGCGCGCCGCTCTCGGTCGTCTTGCCGCGCATCGAGATGACGATGCCGGGCACCTCGTAATGCAGCGTCACCAGGTCGCCGCGATGCACGATTTCCGGCTTGGCGAGGTCGGCGTTGCGCAGCGGCTGGCCGGCACGGACCACGCGGCGCGCCGCAAGCCCGACCACTTCGGCGGCGGGCGCCGGAGGCTCGTTGGTGAATTCGGCTTTCGCACGCCGCTCGATGACGACGTCGCCGGCCTTGACGATCTCGCCGCGCGCGAGCGCGCGGGTCGTGACCGCCGCCTCGATCGACTCGACCGCCAGGCCGGAAAAGCGCCATTGCGCGCGGCCGCCGCTGGACAATTCGAACACCGCGTCGAAACGGCGATTGTAGGCATCGTAGTTCAGCCGCGCGAGCGAGAGCTCACCGGTCACCGTCGGATCGAGATGGATTGCGCGCAGCTCGCGGTCATAGGTCAGCTTCAAGTTTTCCGGGCTGCCCAGATTGTAGCGCCCGGTGAGCGCGTGCACGAGGCGCGCCTCGACGTCCTCGGCCGCGATCATGCGGCTGGCGCGCGTGACTGAAACTTCGGTCAAACCGCGCAGGTCGACGGTGGTCAGCCCATGGGGCCGCACCGCATCGAGGATCTGGCGCGCCGGCACCGCGCCGGTCTGGCCGAGA
>JBBWZU010000559.1:0-5664 GCA_039649225.1 Hyphomicrobiales bacterium
CGCTGACGCGCGCGCTCAAACTGCAGCAGAAGGCCGGCAAGGTCGGCTTCGACTGGAACGATCCGAAGGCGGTGCTGGCCAAGATCCGCGAAGAGACGCAGGAGATCGAGGCCGAGCTGGAGAGCGGAAGACGCGATGACATCGAAGCCGAGATCGGTGACTTGATGTTCGCGGTGGTCAATCTGGCTCGCCACCTCGATATCGACACCGAGTCCGCGTTGCGGACGACCAATCTGAAATTCGAGCGGCGCTTCGCCGCGATCGAGGACGCGCTCGCCGCGCTGGGCAAGACGCCGAAGGACGCCACGCTCGAGGAGATGGATGAGTTGTGGGATCAGGCGAAGGCGGCGGAGAAGCGAGCGAATAGTGAGTAGCGAATGGCGAATAGCGAGTAGAATGTCGGCGCCGTCATTCTATTCACTACTCACTATTCGCCAGCTTCTTCACCTTACGACGCAGGCGTCAAAAACTTCCCGCGTATCCGCTCCGCATTGGTCGCATCCGCCCGCACCGTCATGCCGAGCTGGCCGTCACCGCGCATTTCCTTGGCCATGACCTCGGAATGCCGATGCAGCCAGCTGACGCCGGCGCCGTCGGCCGGATCGAGTACCAGATCGAGCACGATGCGCTTGCGCGCGAGCCGCTCCTCGATGGCGCCGAGCAGGCGGTCGAGCCCCTCCCCGGTCAGCGCCGATGTCAGTACCGGACGATCCTCGCCGCGCCGCTCGGCGATATTCTCAAGCTGAAGGCGCGCCTCCGCGTCCAGCGTGTCGACCTTGTTCCACACCTCGATCAGCCGTTCATGGTCGTCCGGATCGACGTCGAGCGCGCGCAGCACTTCCTCGACGTCATGCGCCTGCGCGGCCGTATCCTCATGCGTCGCATCGCGCACATGCAGGATCACGTCGGCCTCGATGACCTCTTCGAGTGTGGCGCGGAAGGCCGCGACCAGCATGGTCGGCAGGTCCGAAATGAATCCGACGGTGTCGGAGAGAATGACTTTCGCGCCATGCGCCAGCGTGATGGCGCGCAGCGTCGGATCGAGCGTGGCGAACAGCATGTCGGCTTCGAGCACCTGCGCGCGCGTCAGCCGGTTGAACAGCGTCGACTTGCCGGCATTGGTATAACCGACCAGCGCGACGATCGGGTACGGCACGCGCTTCCGGCTGTCGCGGTGGAGCTTGCGGGTGCGCTTCACGCTCTCAAGCTCGCGTTCGATCTTGGCGAGGCGCTCGTCGATCATGCGGCGGTCGGCCTCGATCTGCGTCTCGCCGGGGCCGCCGAGAAAGCCGAAGCCGCCGCGCTGGCGTTCGAGGTGGGTCCAGGAACGCACCAACCGGCTCTTCTGGTAGGTGAGGTGCGCGTGCTCGACCTGCAGCGTTCCTTCACGGGTGCGAGCGCGCTTGCCGAAGATTTCCAGAATCAGCCCGGTGCGGTCCAGCACCTTGGCGCTCCAGGCCTTCTCCAGATTGCGCTGCTGCACCGGCGAGAGCGCGCAGTCCATCACGACGATGCCGATATCGAGGCTCTTCACCAGGCCGGCGAATTCCTCGACCTTGCCCTTGCCGAGATAAGTCGCAGGCCGGATCTCGCCGAGCGTGACGAGTCCCGCCTCGACCACATCGAGGTCGATCGCACGCGCGAGGCCGGCGGCTTCTTCCAGCCGCGCGGCGGGCGCGCGAACGCCGTCCTCCATGCGGGAGGTGACGGCGCTCGCAGCCCTGCGGCGCAGATAAGGACCTACAACGAGCGCACGACCGGTCGATGAGCCATCAGGCGGGCTCAAGCGGTCGGTCGAGTCGCGGCGGTGCAGCTCCAAATCAGGCCTTCTCAGCGGGCGCCTCCTCGGCGCCTTCGAACAGTTGGATCGGATGTCCCGGCATGATGGTCGAGATCGCGTGCTTATAGACGAGCTGGGAATGCCCATCCCGTCGTAGCAGCACGCAGAAGTTATCGAACCAGGTAACGACCCCCTGTAGCTTTACGCCGTTGACCAGAAAGATCGTCAGCGGTGTCTTACTCTTACGAACGTGGTTGAGGAAGGTGTCTTGTAGGTTTTGTGCCCGTTCGGCTGCCATGGCCGTTGTTCCATTTTTATTCGCGGACCCCTCTCCGCGAGCCAGTTTCTTTTCAGGATGCTGATCCGCGAATGGGCGTAACCCCGCACGCGGACGTGGCAATAGCATTAGATGGCACACCGGGATGCCGTGCAAGCCCAGTTTGACGCGATTACGACCAAATGGACGCGATCAGGCGATTTCGGCGTGCTCGTGATAATCGCGCCGCAGTGCGCTGGCGATCAGGCCGGGCGCACCGTTGCCGACCGGCTTGCCGTCGATCCGGACTACCGGAGTAACGAACTGCGTCGCCGAGGTGATGAACGCCTCACGCGCCGCGTAGGCCTCCTCCATGGTAAACGGACGTTCCTCGAGCTTGAGGCCGTGCTCGGCGATCACCTCGAGCACCACAGTCCTGGTGATCCCGCGCAAAATGCCGAAATCGGCCTGCCGGGTCACCACGGCGCCATCGCGGGTCACAATCCAGGCATTGGTCGAGGAACCCTCGGTGACGAAGCCTTTGCCGTCCACGAACCAGGCTTCCTTGGCGCCAGCCTCGCGCGCCGCCTGCTTGGCCAGCACGTTCGGCAGCAGCCCGACGGATTTGATGTCGACGCGCTCCCAGCGATTGTCCGGCACCGAGACGACCGGAATGCCGTCCGCGGCGGCGAGTTCGTTCTTTTCCAGGTCGTAGTTCTTCGCCGTGACCACAATGCTGGGGAGCGTTCCGGCGGCCGGAAACGCGTGATCGCGGCGCGCGACGCCGCGCGTGACCTGCAGATAGACAATGCCATCGCGCACGCGGTTGCGCGCGACAGTCTCACGCAGCACCATGCCAAGCGCGTTGCGCGGCATTGGCATGGCGATGCGCAGCTCCTTGAGCGAGCGCTCGAGCCGGTCCATGTGGCGGCGCTCATCGACCAGTCTGCCGCCCCGCACCTCGCACACTTCGTAAACGCCGTCGGCGAACTGGTAGCCGCGATCCTCGACATGAACGCTGGCTTCGCGATGCGGCAGGTAGCGGCCGTTGACATAGGCAATGCGTGACAAGGAAGTATCCCCGAAACTGGTGGGAGCGGGTTATCCGATTCCCAGCGCCTTGAGCTTGCGGTGCAGCGCCGAGCGCTCCATACCGACGAATTCGGCGGTGCGCGAGATATTGCCGCCAAAGCGATTGATCTGCGCGCGCAGGTATTCACGCTCGAACATTTCGCGCGCGTCGCGCAGCGGCAGGCCCATCAGGTGCTCGCCGCCATTGCCGTTCGGCAGGTTCGGCACCATCGCGCCGACATCCTGCGGCAGCATCGAGGCGCTGATCACCGCGTCCGCATCTCCGCCGGCGAGGATCATCAGCCGTTCGACATTGTTGCGCAACTGGCGGACATTGCCGGGCCAGTCGTGCGACTGCAGCACCGCCATCGCGTCCTCGCCGATCTGCCGCTTCGGCAGGCCGGTCGCCTGGCTGATCTGGTCCATGAAGTAGTCGACCAGCACCGAGATATCCTCGCGCCGTTCGGCGAGCGGCGGCACCCGGATCGGCACGACCGACAGGCGGTGAAACAGATCCTCGCGGAATTTGCCCGCAGCGATTTCGCTTTCCAGATTGCGCGTGGTCGAGGACACGATGCGCACGTCCACGTCGACCTTGGTGCTGCCCCCGACCCGCTGAAACGTCTGATCGACCAGCACGCGCAGGATCTTATTCTGCGTCTCGCGCGGCATGTCGCCGATTTCGTCGATGAACAGCGTGCCGTGATGGGCCTCTTCCAGCGCTCCCACCTTGCGCTCGTGCGTGCCGTTCGCCGCCTCAACGCCGAACAATTCCGATTCCATCCGCTCCGGCGTGATCGCGGCCGCGTTGATGACGATGAACGGACCGTCCGCCCGGCCCGAGGCCGTATGGATGGTGCGCGCGGTCAGTTCCTTGCCGGCGCCGGACGGGCCGACGATCAGGATGCGGCTGTTGGTCGGCGCGACTTTTTCAATGGTATGGCGCAATTGATTGATCGCCGGAGATTTCCCGATCAGGCTGGTGGGCAGCGGCGAGAGCTGCTTGAGGTCCCTCACCTCGCGCTTGAGCCGCGAATTCTCCAGCGCCCGGTTCGCGACCAGCACCAGCCGGTCGGCCTTGAACGGCTTCTCGATGAAATCGTAGGCGCCGCGCTTGATCGCCGACACCGCGGTCTCGATGTTGCCGTGGCCGGAGATCATCACCACCGGCAGATCCGGGTTCTGCTCCTTCACGCTGTCGAGCAATTGCAACCCGTCGAGCTTGCTGCCCTGCAGCCAGATATCGAGAAACAGGAGGTTCGGACGCCGCGTCGAGATGGCATTCAGCGCACTGTCGCTGTCGCGCGCGGTGCGCGTCTCAAAGCCTTCGTCCTGCAGGATACCCGCGACCAATTCGCGGATGTCCATCTCGTCGTCGATGATGAGGATATCGGACGCCATGGTTATCACTCGCTCGCCGCTTCGAGGACCGCCGATTTGGTGGAATCGGCGTTGGGAGCACCGATGCGTTCAGCAGCGAAGCGCAGGCTGACCCATGCGCCGCGGCCGCCGGAGGCAACCTCAGGAGCATCGAACAGCTCCATTCGTCCGCCGTGCTCCTCCAGAATGCGTCCGACAATGGCAAGACCAAGGCCGGTGCCCTTCTCGCGCGTCGTCACGTAAGGTTCGAGCAGGCGGTTGCGGTTTTCTTTCGGCAGCCCGGTGCCGTTGTCGATGACATCGATGACGACATCACCACCGTCCCGCTTCACCGACACCGTGATCTTGCCGCGTCCGAGCTCCTCGGGCGGCACCGCCGCAATGGCTTCGGTGGCATTCTTCACAATGTTGGTCAGGCCTTGCGAAATCAGCCGGCGATCGAATTTTGCCGGCATGTGCTCTTCTTCGGTCTCGATCTCGATGTCGATGTCGGGGCTGCCGACGCGCTGCAGGAACACGACCTGCCGTGCCGTATCGGCAACGTCCTCCGACGTGATCACCGGTTTGGGCATGCGCGCGAACCGCGAGAACTCATCCACCATGCGCTTGATGTCATCGACCTGCCGCACGATCGTGTCGGTGCACTGCTCGAAAATCGCTTTGTCCTCAACGATGACCTTGCTGTACTTGCGCTTCAGGCGCTCGGCCGAAAGCTGGATCGGGGTGAGCGGATTCTTGATTTCGTGGGCGATGCGCCGCGCGATGTCGGCCCAGGCCGAGGTGCGCTGCGCGGTGACGAGATCGGTGATGTCGTCCAGCGTCACCACATAGCCGGCGTGATGGTCGGCGGACTGCTCGGTGGTTACACGAACCGAAAGATTGCGCTCGCGCATCTCGCGGCTGATCGTGATCTGGCCCTGCACCAGGCGATGCACGCCGGTGCGCGCTTCGGTAAACAGCGGCTCGAGCTCCGGCATCACCTCAACGAGGTTGTGCCCCACCAGGTCAGCCTCGGTCTGCGCGATCAGCCTTTCGGCCGAGCGGTTCAGGATGCTGATCTCGCCTTCCGCATCGACACCGATGACGCCGGCGCTCGCACCCGCGAGCACGGCCTCGGTGAAACGGCGGCGGCTGTCGATGACGTCGCGCGCGCGCATCAGGTCGTCGCGCTGGGTGC
>JBBWZU010000602.1:0-3099 GCA_039649225.1 Hyphomicrobiales bacterium
AGACCGGGCGCGATGGCGGCATGCACCCGACATTCCTGGCCAAGCTCAAGGCGCAAGAAGTGCGTGAGGCCGACGGCACCGTGCGCTACGTGGTTGACGAGAGCGCATCGAAGAAACTCGGCTCCTACGTCAATCCGCCGATCGAAACTTATCCGACCGAGGACGCGCCGACCGGCACCGCGGTCGCGGGCGCGCAAACGCGCGGCGGCCCTGCCGCCAAGCAACCGCAAAAGCCTGCGCCGGGGGCTGCGACCTATATGACGGCCTCGGCGGAGTCGCGTCCCGCGCCCGCGCCGGCGGCGCGTGCATCCGCCGAATCAAGCGGCGGCCTGACGAGCCTGTTCGCCTCGACCAACGACAGCCGTTCCGAAGGCGTGTTCGGCCGCATGAAGACCTCGGTCGGTCGCCTGTTCGGTGATGATGACAAATCGGCGGCGCCTGCGCCCAAGCCCGTTGCGGCCTCGCCGCCACCGAAGCCCGCCGCAAGGCCGCAGACGGCGCCGGCCGTCACACGCGCCAAACCGTCAGCACAGCAGCCGCAGGAGCGGGCCGAAGAAGCGCCAGCACCGGCCGTGCAGGCCGCCGAGACGCCGACGCGCCAGTCGGCCGCCAGTGGCGCCAGCCTGATGGGCGGCGCGACGCCGACGGTTCCGACCGGAAGCTTCAATAACCGCTGGGGCGCGATCCAATAAGGCGCCGCTTTGTGCCGGAGCTAGCAATCGCTCCGCGCCCTTTCAGGATTTGGCCCGCACTTTAGTGGCAATCGGTCCGGTGTCGCCGACGTCCTCAATGTAGCGAACCTCACTGCCGACCTTCAGCCGGTCGAAGTCTCCGCTCAATACGCTGTTGCGATGGAAATAGAGCAAGCTGCCCGACGCAGTGAGCAGGAAGCCGAAATCCTCCGCCGGCGTAATCTCCGCGATCTGTCCACGGTACTCATTTGCGGCCTCGTGCTCGCCCGCCGCGGCGCGGTCCTGCAGTTGGTCTTTGTATTGCGTCAGGCGACGCTCGGCGATCCGGAACGCCTCATTGATGGCGTTGTGCAAATCCGGGTTCTGGAACTTGCGCTCGAGGTGATCCGGCTCGTGCGCCACCACGATCTCCTGGTGACCCGGCACGCTCATCTCGATCCGAACGACCGGCGGTATCGTATTGGCCGGGTTCGTTGCGCGCTGATCGACGCGAACCCGGCAGGTCGTCAGACGATCATAAATTTCTTCCAGCCGCGACACGCGGTCGCGAATCTCGTTCTCGGCCCAGTCCGACTTCGGAAGATTGTGAAAGGCGATTTCGACGGGAATTTGCATGTTCGCCTCTTCTGTTGTCGCAAAGAGCGTCAACGTGAGGCGCCGGAATTGGTTTCCACTGGGCGCGGTAACGGACAACGGTCAGTCAATCCGTCCGTGCGCCGACCGTTGCGACGGGGAGCCGCAATAGCCGTCGCGGCGCGATCCAGGAAGCTGGCGCTGCAACCGGATATCAATGCACCGATGATGCCGGACCGTCGTTGGACGCGGCAATCGCGCGCCCGAGGTTGACGATTTCGGTTTCCACGTCGGCTTGACGGGCCGTCAGCGCGAGATACTTGCGCGTCGAAGCGCCGTCGCGCGCCCACGGACCATCCGCGCGCTGCTCCGGCGGCACCTGCGCCATACTGACGATCATATCCTCGATCGCCGCGTCGAGACTTGCGCGCTCGTCATTGAGCTCTGCGAGCCGCGCCTCCATGTCTTCGATCTTCTCCGCCATGAGGGCGACCTAGCCGAACCGCCCGTGGCAGTGCTTGTACTTCTTGCCGGAGCCGCACGGGCAGGCATCGTTGCGGCCGACCTTGCCCCAGGTGGTCGGATCGTTCGGATTGACATTGGCGGCCGCGCCATTGCCGTTGCCCATCATCGCTGGCGCAAGCGGGGCGTTCGCGAACGACATCTCGTCCTCGCCGGTCGACGGATCGACCTTGTGCGCCTCCATGTAGGGCAGGTTCTGCTGCTCGTCTTCCGGCGGCGCCTGCACGATCTCGACGCGCATCAATTGCGCCGTCACGGCTTCGCGCAGCTTGGCGATCAGCGCCTCGAACAGCGTGAACGACTCCGACTTGTATTCATTCAGCGGGTCGCGCTGGCCGTATCCGCGCAGGCCGACCACCTGACGCAAATGTTCCAGCATCAGGAGATGCTCGCGCCAGAGATGGTCGAGCGTCTGCAGCAGGATCGACTTCTCGACATAGCGGATGACGTCAGGCCCCCATTGCGCGACCTTGGCGGCCATGTGCTCGTCGGCGCGCCGATCGATGCGCGAGATCAGCTCTTCGTCGGCGATGCCCTCTTCCTTGGCCCAGGCGTCGACCGGAATGTCGAGGCTGAGCACGCGCTCAAGCTCGGTTTTCAGGCCGGCCACGTCCCACTGCTCGGGGTAGGCATTCTCCGGAACGTGCTTGGCGACGAGGTCGTCGATCACGGCGTGGCGCATGTCCGCGACGGTGTCGGCGACATGCTCGTCCTTCATCAGATCGACGCGCTGGTCGAAGATGACCTTGCGCTGGTCGTTCATGACGTTGTCGAACTTGAGGATGTTCTTGCGCGCGTCGAAGTTGCGCGCCTCGACCTTTTGCTGCGCCTTTTCCAGCGCCTTGTTGATCCACGGATGGACGATCGCCTCGTCCTCCTTGAGGCCGAGCTTGGTCAGCATGCCGTCGAGCTTGTCCGACCCGAAGATGCGCATCAGGTCGTCTTCGAGCGAGAGGAAGAATTTCGACCGGCCGGGATCGCCCTGACGGCCGGAGCGGCCGCGCAGCTGATTGTCGATGCGCCGGCTTTCATGCCGCTCGGTGCCGAGCACGAACATGCCGCCGGCCGCGAGCGCGGTCTCCTTCAGGCGCGCGACCTGCGCCCGGATCTCGTCGGCGCGCGGATCGCGTTCGCGCTCGCGCGGGTCCTCGATGTCGGAGAGTTCGTGGCGGATGCGCATGTCGGCATTGCCGCCGAGCTGAATGTCGGTGCCGCGGCCCGCCATGTTGGTCGCGATGGTGATCGCGCCGGGCACGCCCGCCTGGCTCACGATATAGGCTTCCTGCTCGTGGTAGCGCGCGTTGAGCACCGC
>JBBWZU010000624.1:0-2618 GCA_039649225.1 Hyphomicrobiales bacterium
CGGATGTGCGCGACGCCATGCTCGATGTGCTGCGCTTCTGGCTCGACCGCGGCGTCGACGGTTTTCGCGTCGACGCGATCCATCATCTCATCGAGGCCGAGCACCTGCGCGACAATCCTCTCAATCCGGACTGGCGCGAAGGCCAGTCGCCGGCGCGGCGGCTCGCGCGGCTCTATTCGCTCGATCAGGAGGAAACGCACGACGCCATCGCGGCAATGCGCGCGCTCACCGACACCTATCAGGATCGCGTGCTGATCGGCGAGGCCTCGCTGCCGATCGACCAGCTGATGGCCTACTATGGCGACGAAGCGCCGGGCTTCCATCTGCCGTTCAACTTCCACCTGATCAAGACAGCCTGGGAGCCGGACGCGATCGCGGCACTGATCGAGCAGTATGAAAGCGCGCTCGGCGGCGGCAGAGAGCGCTGGCCGAACTGGGTGCTCGGCAATCATGATCGCTCGCGCGTCGCGAGCCGTGTCGGCACAGCGCAAGCGCGCGTCGCCGCGATGCTGCTGCTGACGCTGCGCGGTACGCCGACGATCTACCAGGGCGAGGAGATCGGCATGGAGGACGTGCCGATCCCGACGCAGGCGGTGCGCGATCCGTGGGAACGCAATGTGCCGGGTCTCGGCCTCGGGCGCGATCCGGAGCGCACGCCGATGCAATGGGACGGAACCGAAGGTGCGGGATTCACCCACGGCGATCCCTGGCTGCCGCTATCCGGCGATCACGCGGTGCTCAACGTGAAGCAACAACGCGGCGAAGCGCGCTCGATGCTCGCGCTCTATCGCGCGCTGCTGGCACTGCGCCGCGCCGAACCGGCACTGTCGATCGGCGTGCATGTGAAGGCCGAGGCGATCGGCGCGGTGCTGACCTATCGGCGCTTTCATGCCGGACGCTGGATCACGGTCGCGCTCAATTTCAGCGATCAGCCGCAGACGCTGACGAACGGCGCGGACGCGCATGACGTCCTGATCTCGACCCATCTCGATCGTGTTGAGCGGGAAAGCGGCGCGACCGTGCAACTGCGCCCGAATGAAGGAATCGTGATGGCTGCCGCCTGATTTGTTTATATTGGTGGAGCATGATCGTTTCCGAAAACCGCTACACACTTTTCGGGATCATGCTCCAGGCGGCTCGCTCTCGGCTTTGAAGAAGTTCTCGCGGGCCGGTCGCAACACCGGCTGGCCATGTTTAGCTACCTACGCACCGTGAGGTCATGGCCGCTGCTATCGGATTGCCGCTTCTGGCAACTTGCCCCCCGAAAGGATTGCCCCGGCTCCCGTGCGTTTAGCTGCGTGTCTGCATTCCACGCCGCCGCGAGTTGACACCAACACTATGTGACAGGTTATGTGACATAAAGTTCTCGAAATTCAAGTTGGGGGATTTCCCAAGGGTATTTTGATTGCAACGCAACATTTTCATCGACGCGTTGCCGCATTGCGATATCACGGCAAAGCCATCAACAAAGCCACAGGGCATCGGCTTAAAATCGATGCTGCGGCGATCCTTCCCTGCGCACCACGAATCATCCGGTCATCAAAAATGCTGCGCCACACAACCGGAGACTTGTTCTCGAACGTGAGCGCCGTGTCTTTCCAGGCACACGAATCGAAGGTGATTCCCGCGCCATCACCAAGCAGCGCGTGTGGAAAGCGCGGCACGACGACGACCGCGATACCCGAATCAAGCCGGCGCGCGAACGCCGCCAGGTGATTCGCGCACGCTCCTGTTGCGGCGATCGGCTCGTAGCTTCCCGCGGCGAACAGATGCGGATGGTCGCGACGCAGCGCGAGCGCGCGCGCGATGACCGCTTGCTTGATGCGGCCGTCGCGCCAATCGGGCAGCGATGCCTCGATATCGATCGATCTGAGACTGGCGGACCGCGCGGCGAAATCCACCGGCCTGCGGTTGTCGGGATCGACCAGGCTGAAATCCCAATAGTCCGTGCCCTGATAAAGATCAGGCACGCCGGGCGCCGTCAGCTTGAGGAGAACTTGCGCGAGGCCGTTCACGGCGCCGGCCGGACTGATGCGCCGGATGAACGCCACAACGTCATCGAGGAGATCGGGCCGTTCGCGCTTTTCGACGAATGCCGCAAGAAGCTCCCGCGCCGCCAACTCATAGGCCGCGTTGGGACTGGTCCAGTCGGTCGCGAGCTTGGCTTCGCGCAGCGCCTTCTCCTGCCATCCGGCCAGCCGCTGCGCGAATGCAGCACGGCCCGCGTCATCGCCGATGGCAAGATCGAGCGGCCAGGCGCCGACGATCATCTGCAACAGCATCGCGATGTCCGCGGCACTCGGTATCGCCGCGTCATCAACGTGCCGGCGCAGGCAAGCGATACGCGCGATCCAGTCGGGCAGCACGCGCGCCCATTCGTCCGGCATCTCGCTGATCACCGCGAGCCGGGCGCGCACATCCTCGCCGCGCTTGTGATCATGCGTGGCGGTCGCCAGCATGGCGTTCGGATAGTCGCGACGGCGCCGTCCTGATCGCGCATGGAATTCCGCGACATCGACTCCAAGGCGCGCGATGTCGAAGCCGACGTCGTTGCGCGAGAGCAGCCGGCCGTAGCGATAGGCCGCCGTGTCCTCGACCGCCTTGGCGGCGATCGGTGC
>JBBWZU010000626.1:0-2801 GCA_039649225.1 Hyphomicrobiales bacterium
TCGCGGATCGCGTCCGGGTCAGGGCCGGAGCGCAGCGCCCGTGACGGCACGTAGGACGAGACATCCGTCTCCTCGTTCCAGACATCCTGCGGCACTTCGACCAGCACCGGCCCGCCGCGTCCGGAGCGCAACTGCGTGAACGCGCGGCGCATGATCGCGGAAAGCTCGGAAGGCGCGATGATCGGCTCGGCGGATTTTGTCACGCCGCGCATCTGCACCGACGCATTGTAATTGCGCGCGACCCAGGCGCGCTGGCGCGGGTAGCCGCCCGGCATCACCAGCACCGGAATGCTGTCGCCGAAGGCCTGCGCGACCGCGCCGTAGGCGTTTTCCGTGCCCGGACCATGCTGCATCACGAACACGCCGAGCGTGTCGCCCGAGGTCACGCGCGACATCGCGTCGGCCATGTGCAAACCCGTTCGCTCCTGCCGCACCAGGATCGGCCTGATGCCGGCGGCCGCGCCGCGCTCGAGGATGTGGTTGACCGGATAGCCGATGACGGTCTCCACGCCCTCGCGGCGCAGGATCTCGGCGATGGCGTCGGAGACTTTCATGGGCGCTTCCTCGTTTTGTGTTGGAGGGAGCGTAGCCCGGATGAAGCGCAAGCGTAATCCGGGGTCGGGTCGTGTCAGTTACAAGACAGGTCGAACGAAAACGCCGGCCCAGCGGACTGGACCGGCGCGTTTATGCATTGATGCGAAGCAGCCGATCACCAGCGGCGGTGGCCCCAGCCGTAACCCCACGGCCGGTAGCCGTAGCGCCAGTACGGCCGATATCCATAACCATAGTAAGGACCCGGCCCGCCCCAGCACGCGCGCCGCCAGCCGCAGCCCCAGGGGCCGCAACGCCACACCGGCGGACAGCCATATTGAACCTGCGTCACCAGGCCGGCCTCGCTCGCCAGCGGCGATGGCGCGATCGGCATGGCTTCGGCACGTTGAGACAGCATCACACCGCTGGACAACACAAAGGCCGTCGCGGCGCAGATCTTCAGCAGATTACGCATAGTCGAGCTCCGTCGTTGCAGTCGCCCACTCTGGAATGTTGCGATTAGGCGCCTGAACGGCTGAATGCGTTCTGAGGGGTAAGTTCATTGGCAGTTTAAAGTGAAGGCGAAATTGGCGCCGTTCTGCGGCGGACGCGCCCCAAAAGAAAAACGCCGGCCCAGCGAGCTGGACCGGCATCGGCTGCTTCTGCCGCACTTCTTATTACGCGGTGTGACCCGCGAAATCCTTAGTAGCGCGTGGTGCTCAGGCTCACCGGCGCGGAGACCAGCGGACGCGCGGTCGGCGCATCGACGCGATGGTCGGCGGTGTTGAGCACGATCACCTTGGTGCCGATATTCACGCGGCTGTAGAGATCGGCCACGTCCTCATTGGTGAGGCGGATACAGCCGGACGACACGCGGGTGCCGATCGTGGACGGCGCGTTGGTGCCGTGGATGCGATAGATCGTCGAGCCGAGATACATGGCGCGCGCGCCGAGCGGGTTGGTCTCGCCGCCGGCCATAAAGCGCGGCAGGTAGGGCTGGCGGGCGATCATTTCGGCGGGCGGCGTCCAATCCGGCCACTCGGCCTTCTTGGTGATCGCCTGCGTGCCGGACCAGCGGAAGCCGTCGCGGCCGACGCCGATGCCGTAACGCACCGCGCGGTGGCCGGGCATCACGAAGTAAAGGAAGGTGTTGCCGGTATCGATCACGACCGTGCCGGCCGCTTCGCCGCCGCTATAGGCGACGACCTGGCGCTTGAACTTGGCCGGGAGCTCGAAGCCCTGCTCGGTCTGCTCTTCCAGCGGCGCCATCTGGTCGGGGCGCGAAGACATGAACGGGTAGCCGGCGGGGGCGGCCGTGGCCCAGTCGGCAAGCAGCGCGGAGGCCGCGACGAGAGCGCCGGTAAGGACGTGCGAGAGCTTGATCATTTGTGCAACCCCTGTATCCGCCTTGTTACGCGTGACGCCCTTGATTGGTTCCCCGGGCGTTCCTGTCCATTGGTCGCGTCAGGCTGCGGAGAGGTTCAGATTTTGGAAAGCATTGCGTTAATATTCGTGTATCGCGGGCGGGGCAATTAACTCTATTTTTCAATAAGTTGAGTGAGTCGGGGAGGGCGCGACATGACACGCGATACGCCCGATACAAGAAAGGCGGACGGTGCGGGGGCACGACGTCGGCGTCGACGTCGCGGGCTGGGCCGAATCCTACCCGCAGGCGGGAGAGGCGAAGCACGCCCGGTTTGCCGAACGGGTGGATCGCATTGTGGAGAAGGCCTGTAGCCCGCATGGAGCGAAGCGTAATGCGGGAATTGCTGCTCCCGGATTTCGCTGCGCTCCATCCGGGCTACGAATGGGCGACTGGCTTTGGCGAAGCCCAGCGTGGCGGAGGAAAGATGGCCTACGACGAAAAAACCGCTGAGCGGGTGCGCGAGGTGCTGTCGGATCGGCGCGGCATCGTCGAGAAGAAGCTGATGGGCGGACTGTGCTTCATGGTGAATGGCAGCATGTGCTGCTCGGTCAGCGGGAGAGGCGGCCTCCTGGTTCGCGTGGGTGCGGAGGCGCACGCGCAGATGCTGGCCGAGCCGCATGTGCAGCAACCGGAGATGGGCGGGCGGATCATGACAGGCTTTGTTCGGGTCGCCCCGGAGGGTTACCGGACCGGCGCCGCGCCCAGGACATGGGTCGAGCGCGGCATTGCGGCGGCGCGCCTGGCGAAGGTATCCGGCGCGAAGCCGCGCGGTGCGCCCAAGCGCAAGAAATAGCGGCACTAACTACTCGAACCCACCGGGAATTCCTGATTCCACACGGTGTCG